>JAKONS010000261.1 GCA_022701845.1 Burkholderiaceae bacterium | reverse complement strand
CCGTCCACCGCGATGAAGCCGAAGCCCTTGGCCTCGTCCCAGCGGGTCACCGTTCCCTTGAATCTCATTGCCTGCGTCCTCCGTGCTCGTCGTCGGTGGAGTCTGCAGGCATTTCGCCGAACGGCGCTGCCGGAGCGGTGCGATCGGCGCAACGCCCCGGCCGCGGGGTTTACTCGACCTTGGCGCCGGAAATCTTCACCGCCTCGGCCCAGTTGGTGATTTCCTGGGCGACGAAGTCGCGGAATTCGTCCGGCTTGCTGGGGGTGAACTCGCTGCCCGCCTCCAGCATCTTCCTGCGGGTTTCCGGCTGCGCCATCACCTCGCGCATGTCGGCCGAGATCTTCTCGACCAGCGGGCGCGGCGTCTTGGCCGGCACGAAGAAGCCCGACCACGGCGCGGCGGAGAAGCCGGGAAAGCCCTGCTCGGCCACGGTGGCGTATTCGGGCGCGCTGGGGAAGCGTTTGGCGGTGGTGACCGCCAGCAGCTTGAGCCGGCCGCTCTTCAGATAAGGCAGCACCGCCGGCAGGCCGGTGATGCCAACCATCACCTGCCCGCCGATCAGGTCGGTGAGCATGGGGGCGCTGCCGCGGTAGGGGATGTGGGTGATCGACACGTTGGCGCGGCTGCGCAGCAGTTCCATCCCCAGGTGCGAGGCGGTGCCGTTGCCGTCCGAGCCGTAGGAATACTTGGTCGGGTCGGCCTTCAGCAGGGCCAGCAGCTCCTGCAGGTTGCCGGCCGGCACGGCGGGGTTCACCACGATGGCGTTCGGATACAGCGTGGCCTGGGTCACCGGCTGGAAATCCTTCAGCGGGTGGTAGCGCATGTTGGGGTAGAGCGAGGTGTTGATGCCGTGCGAGCCGGTCACGCCCAGCACGATGGTGGTGCCGTCCGGCGCGGCGCGCGCCACGAATTCCGAGCCGACATTGCCGCCCGCGCCGGCGCGGTTGTCCACCACCACCGACTGGCCCCACTTCTTCTGCAGCCCTTCGGCCACCAGGCGGCCGGTCAGGTCGGTGGCGCCGCCGGCCGGAAAGGGCACCACGATGGTGACCGCCTTCGACGGGAAGCCCGCCACCGGGTCGGCCGCCAGGGCGGTGCCCGCGCCCAGGGCGCCCAGGCCGGCGACGGCCACTGCTGCGGCGAGACGCAAACGCAGGCGCTTGGATCGAATGTCTGTCATGAGGTGCTCCGAAGTGATGATGATGAAAAAGGTGTCGGCCGGCGCGGGCGGGGCTAGACCGCGGTGTAGCCGCCGTCGAGCAGCAGGTCGGTGCCGGTCATGAAGGCCGCGCCGCTACCCAGCAGGAAACAGGCCGCCTCGGCCACTTCGGCCACCGTGCCCAGGCGGCCCAGCGGATAACGCGGCGCCAGGGTCAGGCTGGCCTGCTCGGCGCTGCCGTAGCGGCGCACCACCCGGCCGGTCAGCACCGCGCCGGGCGACAGGCTGACCGCGCGGATGCCCTGCGACGCGTAGTCGACCGCGATGGCGCGGGTGAGGGCCAGCAGGCCGGCCTTGCTGGCGCCGTAGGCACCGCGGCCCGCCGCGCCGACATGGCCCAGCTGCGACGACATGTTCAGCACCACGCCGCGGCCGGCGGCGAGCATCTGCGGCATCACCGCGCGCGCCATGCGCCAGGCGCCGGTGAGGTTCACGTCCAGCGCGGCCGACCAGTCGGCCTCGTCGAGCGCACATACCGGCAGCGAGCCGGTGGCGATGGCGGCGTTGTTGACCAGGCCGTCGATGCGGCCCCAGCGCCGCACCACGTCGGCGACGAAACGTTCGATCGATGCGTTGTCGGCCACGTCGCAGCGGCCGAGCAGCAGCCCGTCCGGCAGCGCGCAGCCGTCGTCGGCGAAAGCCTGTTGCAGCGCCGGCATGTCGAGATCGCCGGCGGCCACCCGCGCACCGCCGGCCAGCAGCCGGCGCGCGATGGCCCGGCCGATGTCGCCGGCCGCACCGGTCACCACATAGACCTCATCCATGGACGGTATCCAGCGATGCGCCGCCGCACACGTAGAGCGTCTGGCCGGTGATGGCGCCGGCCTCGGCGCCGAGCAGGAAGGCGATCGTCGCCGCCACTTCCTCCGGCGTGATGAGGCGTCCGATCGGCAGCTGCACCCGCGGCGGCGCGCCGCGCTGCGGATCGCGCAGCTGCGGCGTATCCACCGCGCCGGGCGCCACCACGTTCACCGTGATGCCGCGCCCGATGAGTTCGGCCGCCCAGCTCCTGGCCAGCCCGATCTGCGCCGCCTTGCTGGCCGCATAGGGCGCGCGGTCGGGTCGGCCGAGCACCGCGCGGCTCGACACCAGCACCACCCGCCCGCGCACCGGCAGCAGGCGCCCGACGATGCCGCGCATCAGCCGGATCGCGGCGCCCACATGGATGCGGTAGAGCGCATCGGCGTCCGACGACAGCGTGTCGGCGGCGCCCCCGCTGCGCACCACGCCCGCGCAATGCACGAAGGCGGTGACCGGGCCCTCGCCCAGCCAGGCGCCGAAGGCGGCCGCGGCCGCCACCGACTCGTCGGCCGCCAGGTCCTG
>JAKONS010000200.1 GCA_022701845.1 Burkholderiaceae bacterium | reverse complement strand
CGGCGGATGCCCTGGTAGATCCAGTTGAGGCAGTCGGCCTTGCAGGTCGGGCCATTCGACGGCGTGCACACGCGGTGCACCCGGTCGGAGACCGCGCGCACGTGCTCCACCTCCACGTGCGTGGCGACGTCGTTTGGGTACGTGCCCACGAAGACGTGGTAGTTGCCGTAGTTGAGCGTCTTGAGCAGGCGCAGCAGCATCGGCCGGATGACCGCCGACTCGTCCCAGGCCGGCAGCATGATGGCGATCGGCTGCTCGGGCCGGTCCTGCAGCTGCCGCTCGGTGGGTTGCGCCGCGGCCATGCCGGACCAGCGGCGGCGCGCCAGCCAGATGCCATAGCAGGTGTCGATGAAGAGATCGTCGAGGCCACAGGCCAGGAAGACCAGGCTCACGAAGACGAACAGCAGCTTGAGCGCGACCAGTGCCGCCGCGATGACGTCGACCCATTCCATGGCGGCATCCCGCTCAGGACATGCCGGCTTCGGCGGTCTCGACCGCCGCCACGGGTGCCGGCGCCAGCGCCGGTGCCGGTGCTGGCCGCAGCGCGGGCAGATCGCGCAGCAGGACATCGACGATGCGCGCGGCGGCGTGGCCGTCGCCGAAGGGATTCCTGGCCTTGCGCATGCGCTCGTACAGATCGCGGTCGTGCTGGAGCGCGAGGAACTCCCGGCACAGCCGGTCGGCGTCGGTGCCCACCAGCTTGCCGGCGCCCGCGGCGATCAGCTCGGGCCTCTCGGTGGTCTCGCGCAGCACCAGGATCGGCACCCGGGCCGACACGGCTTCCTCCTGGATGCCGCCGGAATCGGACAGGATCAGCCACGACCTCGACATCACCCACAGCAGCGCCGGATAGTTGAGGGGGTCGGTCAGCAGGAGCCGGGACCCTTGCCCGCACACCAGCCCCTCGAAGACGCGTTCGACGACCTCCTTGACCAGCGGGTTGCCATGCACCGGCCAGACCACCACCAGGCCGGATTGCGACTCCAGCAGCCGCCGCACGCCGCGTGCGATCGATTCGATGCCATGGCCCCAGTTCTCGCGGCGATGGGCCGTGACCAGCACGATCCGCTGATGCCCGACCGCCGCCGGCAGGGTCGCGAGGCCGGGCGGCAGCACGGCCGTCGCAGCGTCCGGGAGCGCCTTCAGGTAATCCACGCCCCAATGGGTGGCATCGACGATGGTATTGCCGGTGGGATGGATGGTCATGGGCGCGATGCCTTCGCGGCGCAGGTTGGCCGCGGCGATGCGGGTCGGCGGGAAGTGCCATCGCGCCAGTCGGCCGATGAGCTGGCGGTTGGCCTCCTCCGGGAACGGATCCTGGATGTCGAAGGTGCGCAGGCCGGCCTCGATGTGCCCGACCGGCACCCTCAGATAGAAACTGGTCAGCGCGCCGACCAGCGCGCTCGTGGTGTCTCCCTGCACCAGCACGGCGGCCGGCCGCATCCCGGTCAGCGCGCCATGCAGCTGCTCGACCAGCACCGCCGTCAGATGCGCCAGGGAGTCGGACTTGCGCTCCAGTGGCAGCACGTGATCGGGTCGCATGCCGAAGAACTCGTAGAGCGGCCAGGCCATCTGGTCGTGCTGGCCCGTGTGGAGCACCAGCGTGGGCACCCGGGAAGCCCGCAACGCTCGATGGACCGGTGCCATCTTGATGATCTCCGGGCGCGTGCCCATGCAAAGGACCACTGATCGAGCCGCCATTTCCACCTCCTAGCGTGGTTGTGAGAATTTGCGGCCAATTTAGTACGAAAGGTTTACTTTTGAAAGATCTGTAGGAGAGTAACTGTGTGTGTCTTAAGACAGCGTCCATATTCCAGCCACAGGCACATCGGCGGCGGCGATGCACGCCTTTCAAACTGCGATGCACGCACTCCTTTGCGATCGGTATTCTTTGTTACGCGAAAATTCCCGACGCTCAAGCACAGGCGCGTGGGTCCTTTCGTCGAATCATGTTGGCGAGGACGCGGCAGCAATGTGCAATGTCAGATCCGACCTGTCATCCTCACATTGACGGTTGCAGAATGCGTCCCTTTGCACTGCAACACCGAAGCCCGGCACAAAGTAACGATAAATAAACACTTTTTTGTGAACTGAGAGTTAGTCAGAACTTTGCGTTTTGCTCTCCGTGGACCCACGCTTAGATTCAATGTCGACCGTACTTCTATCTGCGATTGGCTGTGCGTCTAGACGCCATTCCATCCGATGGCCGATTCGCCGAAGACGAACAGCACGCCAGTAACCAGCACGGTAGACACCGAGGGATACAGCAATGCGGTCGCCAGAGCCGAGGCGCTCATCAAGGCACCCAGGACCATGAACATGCGTCGGGCGCCAAGCCACCGATCGGATACATAGCCCCACCAGACGCAACCTAGCACGCCGCCCGATTGCGATATCGCGAAGATCGCGCCGGCATCAAGACCGACTAACCTTTGTCATTCGGGACGCTGGTCGGATATCCCCCATCGTCGGCCGTCTCGCTTTCAATCAAACATCCGTGGATCGAACGCAAAGGGATCGCGCACGACTGTCAGGACGATCGACCCGTATGCCGGATGAGACGGATTGAGAATCAGGTTGAGCTCGTCGGGCTCGACAGCCGAAGGCACCCACAGTCCCAGCCCCGACCCAGACTTACGCCAGGCGACCCCGATGTCCTGGGTCGAGGTCGGCCGATCGATCCAGTCGATCAACAACGCCGTATCCAGGTCCGTTAACGTCTGCAACGGGGCGCCCGCGGGCAATTGCAGCGCCAGCATGATCAGGTTGATCGGTGGCACTCCATTGCAGTGCACACGTTTTTCCAGCTGGCAGATGGCACGCGAGCCTCCGGCATAGACCACCGGCAAGCCATCGGGCGCGGTAAGGTGCCAGCGCCCCGCTTCGAGCGTCGATCCGTAGCTGAGGTCTTGCAGTGTGCGGGCCTTGTTCGTGCCGATGCGGTAGACGGTGGGCGTCAAACGACGCCCCCATGCTCGATCGCGTTGAGGATCTGCCGCACCTTGACGCCGCCATATTCGTTCGATGCCGCATCCAGCGGCGTGCGGCCTTCTAGCAGGGGGTGCGCCTTGGTCATCCATGTGCCCGCACCGTCACCGAACACCTCGGCGGCTTTCACCATGAGTTCCGACTGGCGCACCAGACGCTCGGTGACCGCGGCGTCGAGCGTGTCATCCTTGTTTTTCCTCGACAGCGTAGACGGCGCTAGACGCAATCCGCCATAGAAGCCCTGCTTGGGCAGGTTCGCCACCTGCAACCAGTCTTCGACCGCCTGCACCTTGAGCCCATGATGGGCCACAAAGGCGGCGGCCTGTGTATCGAGTCGGGAACTGCTACCAACCATGCGGAAGATGTGCACCGTGGCACAGGTGGTGTCCACCATGTTGGTCTGCACCACCTCAGCAATGCCTCGAGCCAGTGTTTGCGCAAAGGTGTCCTGCGACCTGGACTTTTTCGTTGCGCCGGCGACGGCGCCCATGCCAGGACGGGCGGTGACGTTGCTGGCCTTGCGGCCTGGAAGGGTGGGGGTGGATGCCATGGCGGCAACTTAGCATGTTTTTCATTTTCATGCTGAAGGCATTGCAAATGCAATGTCTGCAAGACTGTCTCTGATAAACCCAGGGCGCGGGGCCATAGCCCGGTGTGTGCAGCGCCTGCGAAGGGGCACGATGTCGGGTAGATGTGAAGATCCACCCGGCGAGCGACCATCCGCTGGGAGGAAACTGCTGCTGACCGAGCCGTTGTTGCAAGCGACGCCGATGATCGACTTTTCGACGCGCGAAACCGACCTTAGCTTGGCGCGGCACAGGGCAGCCCCAAGGGGGGTCACTGTCGCTCGGACCCACCATCGAAGCATCCGCAACCAGGTCCGGAACAACCGCCAGGACGTTGGAGCACGGTCCCCGCAATCCCCGATACTGCGCGCCATGTCTCGCTTTCTCGTCCTCCTGTCGGTCATGGCATGTGCCACACCCGCCTGGGCCGTCACTGCCTGCCCGCAGCACTTCGCTCTCGGGGTGGCTCCCCTTCTCACGAATGCGCAACTCCAACCCCGTATCCGCAAACTGTGCTTTGAGGCTTATGCCGTACTGCACTCGGGCGTGAGCCGCACGCCGGTCTACGCCGCCGAGCATCTGACGCGGTCGAACCTGCTAGAGGCCCGCACGCTCTCGCGCAAGGATGCATTCCATCCCGAGGCCTCCCTGCCAGTGGCCGATCGGTCTGAACTCGGCGACTACGCCCGCTCGGGCTACGACAGGGGCCACATGGCCCCTAATGGGGACATGCCCACTCGCAAGGCCCAAGCCCAGTCGTTCTCACTGGCCAACATGGTGCCGCAGCTCCACGCCAACAACGCGGGCGTCTGGGCTGGCATCGAGATGGCAGTGCGCGAACTCGCCGTGACCGAGGGCGAACTCTACGTGGTCTCCGGCCCCGCCTTCCTCGGCGCTGACATCCAGCAGATCGGCCGTGGGGTCCTGGTGCCCACTCACTTGTGGAAGGTGGTCTACAGCCCCAGCCAGCACCGCGCCGGCGCCTATGTCATCACCAACGACGAAACCCGCGCGTACTCGGCGATCAGCCTGCGCGATCTGGAACGCATGGTCGGCGTGCAGGCCCTGCCAACCTTGCCTGCTCAGGTGCAGCAGGCCGGCATGGCCTTGCCACTGCCGCGGGCCCAGGGAAGCAGGAACGCCCAGCGGCGGGAGGCGCGCGATGACGGCGCCGCTGGCGCCAAGGCAGCCGGGGAAGGCGGCTTCACGCTGCAGGATCTTGCCCGCAGTGTCGACAAGGCGCTGCGCCGAGCCACCCACTAAAGCTTCTTTGATTCCTCCACCCTCCAGTCAACGACCATGACCACCACACACGCAGAGTCAGCTGCCGCCTTTGAGCCCTATGCCAACGAGAGCGCTGTGCTGCGCATCGGACACCTGGAGATCGAGAACCGTGTCGACCGGGTCAGCCTCACGGGCGACGTGGTGCTCACCCGGGACCAATTGGGCTTGGCGCTGGCGAAGGACCTGCAGGCACTGCTGGCCAGCGTCATTCAGACGCTTGAGTCCGACAAGGCATTGCCCGAAGCGATCGAGGTGTTGGCCGCCAAAACAGTCAAGAATCCCTTCGCCTGACCGGCCACGCAACCCCTGCCCGGTCATGGCCGGACCGTCCTGACATCGGACCGGTCGAGCCCGATACCGCATTTGCAGTTTTTTCTTCCTTGTTGTTGGCCTTTTGCTTTTCTCATGATCGATCTGTTACGCCCGCTTTCCCAATGCTCCGGATTCACTATCCGGATCCCAAGCTGGCGTCTGTGCAGCGTGGTCGCTGCGGCTGTCGTCTTCGTGACCGGATGCGGTGGCGGCGGGAGCGACAGCCCGGGCGGCACCGCACCTGGCACAGGCTCGACGACGCCGGCTGCTACCGCGACGATTCCTGCAGTCGCCCCGTCCGCCGATGCCACCTCGGCGACGCCAGCGAGCTCATGCCCGCAGCATTACGCACTGGCCACGACACCGGCCGTTACTCGCGAGAGCCTTCGTCCGCTGACCCGCGAACTGTGCTACGACGCCTTCGCCATTCTGCACTCGGGCGTGAGCCGTACGCCGCTCTATGCCGCCGAACACCTCACGCGGTTCAACCTGGCCTTAGCCGCCACGCTTGAGCGGGTCGACAACTTCCATGCCGAGGTCGGCCTACCCGTCACAGAGCGCGCCGAGCTCACTGACTACGTGCGCTCGGGCTATGACCGCGGCCACCTGGCACCCAATGCAGACATGCCCACTCCCGCTGCACAGGCCCAGTCCTTCAGTCTGGCCAACATGGTGCCCCAGGTGCATGCCAACAACGCGGGCATCTGGTCGAGTATGGAGCAGGTTGCTCGGCGCTTGGCCACTGACGATGGAGAGGTGTATGTGGTCTCGGGACCAGCCTTCCTCGGCAGCGATATCAAGCAGATTGGGCGCGTACTGGTGCCTACACACCTGTGGAAGGTCATCTACCGGCCGGCCACCCAGCAGGCCGGAGCCTATGTGATTCGCAACGACGACTCAGTGGCCTACCA
>JAKONS010000171.1 GCA_022701845.1 Burkholderiaceae bacterium | reverse complement strand
CTCGACCGCCTGCGCGCGGCCGGCGTCGACATCCCGAAGCTGGCGCGCGACGGCGTCACGATCTTCTTCACCCAGGTGTTCCGCGACGGCTTCTTCCATGCCGACATGCACCCCGGCAACATCCAGGTCAGCCTGGAGGAGGCCACCTTCGGGCGCTACATCTCGTTGGACTTCGGCATCGTCGGCACGCTGACCGAGTCGGACAAGGAGTACCTGGCGCAGAACTTCGTCGCGTTCTTCCGGCGCGACTACAAGCGCGTCGCCGAACTGCACCTGGAGAGCGGCTGGGTGCCGGAGGGCACGCGCATCGACGAGCTCGAGGCCGCCATCCGCACCGTCTGCGAGCCCTACTTCGACCGGCCGCTCAAGGAAATCTCGCTGGGCATGGTGCTCATGCGTTTGTTCCAGACCTCGCGCCGCTTCCACGTCGAGATCCAGCCGCAGCTGGTGCTGCTGCAGAAGACGCTGCTCAACATCGAGGGCCTGGGCCGCCAGCTCGATCCCGACCTCGACCTCTGGGCGACGGCCAAGCCGTTCCTGGAGAAGTGGATGCTCGACCAGATCGGGCCGAAGAAGCTCTTCGCCCAGCTGCGCGAGGAGGCCCCGCGCTACGCCAAGCTGCTGCCCCAGTTGCCGCGCCTGCTGCACGAGTACCTGGAGCATCGCCCCGACGACCACCGCCGCGAGCTGCTCGAGCTGCTGCAGGCGCAGAAGAAGACCATCGGCCTGCTGCAGGGGATGATCTACGGTGGCGTGGGTTTTGCGTTGGGGCTGCTCGCGATGCAGCTGCTGCTGCGCGTGAAGTTCCTGTAGCCCTCCCGTCCGTCCGTTCCGCCCGTTCCGCTTTCCCGGAGAAGTCCCCGTGCTGCTGACCCTGGTCGCCGTCTACCTGCTGTTCACGATCGCCATCGGCCTGGTGGCGGCCCGGCGGGTCAAGAACACGGCCGACTTCGCCATCGCCGGGCGGCACCTGCCGCTGTTCATGATCGTGACCACCACCTTCGCGACGTGGTTCGGCTCCGAGACCGTGCTGGGCATCCCGGCCAAGTTCATCGGCGGCGGCCTGCACGGGGTGGTCGAGGACCCCTTCGGCGCCGGCACCTGCCTGATCCTGGTCGGGCTGTTCTTCGCCGGCAAGCTCTACCGCATGACATTGCTGACCATCAGCGACTACTACCGCGAGCGCTACGGCCGCACGGTGGAGGTGGCCTGCACGCTCATCATCATGGTGAGCTACCTCGGCTGGGTCTCGGCCCAGGTGACGGCGCTCGGGCTGGTGTTCAACGTGCTGTCGGCCGGCGTCGTCTCGATCCCGATGGGCATGGTGATCGGCGTCGTCTCGATCCTGGCCTACACGCTGTTCGGCGGCATGTGGTCGGTGGCGGTGACCGACTTCATCCAGATGATCATCCTGGTGGTCGGCCTGGGCGTGATCGCGGTGTTCGCCGGACACATGGCCGGCGGCGCCGACAAGGTGGTGGCGTTCGCGATCAGCCGCGACCTGTTCCGCTTCTGGCCGGAGCCGAGCTTCCACGACATCGTGTTCTTCTTCGCCGCCGCCATCACCATCATGCTGGGCTCGATCCCGCAGCAGGACGTGTTCCAGCGCGTGATGTCCGCCAACAACCTGCGCTCGGCGACGCGCGGTCCGGTCATCGGCGGGGTGGCGTACATCCTGTTCGCCTTCGTGCCGATGTTCCTGGTGGCCAGCGCCCTGATCATCATGCCGGAGCAGGCCCAGGCGCTGCTCCGGGAGGATCCGCAGAAGGTGCTGCCCACGCTGGTGCTGGAGCGGATGCCGTTCGCGATGCAGGTGCTGTTCTTCGGCGCGCTCCTGTCGGCGATCAAGTCGACCGCCTCGGCCACGCTGCTGGCGCCGAGCGTCACCTTCACGGAGAACATCTGGCGGCAGTTCCGCCCGGCCGGCACCGACCGCGAGAACCTGCGCACCATGCGCATCACGGTGCTGGTGTTCAGCGCGGCCGTGCTGGCCTATGCCATCCGCATGCAGGGCACGCCGATCTACGAGCTGGTCTCGGGCGCCTACCAGGTGCCGCTGGTGGGCGCCTTCGTGCCGCTGGTGTGCGGGCTCTACTGGCGGCGCGCGACCACCCAGGGCGCGGTGGCGGCGGTGACGATGGGCATCGGGGTCTGGCTGACCTTCCTGGCGTTGCCCTGGGGCGAAGCGTTCCCGGCCCAGCTCGCCGGCGTGCTGGCCGCGTTCGCGGGCATGGGCGTCGGCTCGCTGGTGCCGCAGTGGCTGACCAACGTGCGCACGCCGCACCGTCCGCTCGCAGCCGATCCGGCCTGAGGACGATCGCGGACCGGCGCGCGCGGGGTGGCCGACCCTGTCCGGAGCGGGTCGGGCGGAACACCCGCCGACCTATAATCGCGGGCTTTGCGAGCGGCCGCCGCGCCGCGTTTTCCCACCCCCATCCCATGCCCATCTACGCCTACAAGTGCAGCGCCTGCGGCTTCGCCAAGGACGCCCTGCAGAAAATGTCCGATGCCCCGCTGACGGTGTGTCCGGCATGCGGCGCGAGCGCATTCGAGAAACAGGTCACCGCCGCCGGCTTCCAGCTCAAGGGCTCGGGCTGGTACGTGACCGACTTCCGCGAAGGCGGCAGCGGCAAGAAGCCCGCCGAATCGACCGCCGCGAAAGGCGGCGAGGGGGACGCTGGCAAGGCCGCCGCCGCGCCGTCCGATGCCGCCGCCCCTT
>JAKONS010000133.1 GCA_022701845.1 Burkholderiaceae bacterium | reverse complement strand
CTCACGGGCCAAGTGACCGGTCTCGGCGCGGTCCATATGCTCGAATGCCTGCGCTCGGTCGCTCCGCAGGCCCGGTACTATCAGGCCTCGACCTCGGAGATGTTCGGCCTGATCCAAGAGGCGCAACAGAGCGAGACGACGCCGTTCTACCCGCGTTCGCCCTACGGCGTGGCCAAGCTCTACGCGCACTGGATGACCATCAACTACCGGGAAAGCTTCGGGCTGCACGCCTCGAACGGCATCCTGTTCAACCACGAGAGCCCGCTGCGGGGCGTCGAGTTCGTCACCCGCAAGGTCACGGACGCGGTGGCGCGGATCAAGCTCGGCAAGCAGAAGGAGCTGCGGCTGGGCAACATCGACGCCAAGCGGGACTGGGGCCACGCCCGGGACTACGTGCAGGCGATGTGGCTGATGCTGCAGCAGGACAAGCCCGACGACTACGTCATCGCCACCGGCCGGACCACGACGGTAAGGGACATGTGCGTGATCGCGTTCAAGCATGTGGGGCTGAACATCGACGACCATCTGATCATCGACCCGGCGTTCTTCCGCCCGGCGGAGGTGGAGGTGCTGCTTGGCAACCCGGCCAAGGCCAAGGCAACCTTCGGCTGGGAGGCGCAGACCAGCCTCGAAGCGCTGATCACCGAGATGGTCGACGCCGACATCAAGCGCCTCAGTGCAAACGCATGAGCGGCCGATTCTGATGTTGCGTCTCAATATTCAGATCCAGCCCATGATCCTGTGCGGGGGCACCGGTACCCGCCTGTGGCCGGCCTCGCGCGAGAGCATGCCCAAACAGTTCGCCCGGCTGGTCGATGCGCAGCGATCGACCTTCCAGACCAGCCTGGAGCGGGTCGCGGACCTCGCCGTGTTCGCCAAGCCGACCGTGATCGCCTCCGCGGAAGCCCGGTTCATCGTCGCCGAGCAATGCGGGCAGCTCGGCCTCGCCGCCGATATCCTGCTTGAGCCGCAGGGCCGCGACAGCACCGCCGCCGTGGCAGTGGCCGCGCTGCACGCCGCCGCCACGGACCCGCTGGCGGGTGGTGCTGATCATGGCCGCCGACCACGTCCTGCCCGACACCCAGGCCTTCGTGGACGCCGTGAAGGCCGCCGCGATCGGTGCGCGGGCCGGCTACACGATGACGCTCGGCATTGAGCCGACCCGCCCGGCCTCGGATTACGGCTACATCCGCCGCAGCGCGTCGATCCCCGAGGCCCCCGGTGCCGCCCGGGTGGAGAAATTCGTCGAGAAGCCGGATCGCGCCGGCGCCGAGGCGCTGATCGCCGAGGGTGCCCTGTGGAACTCGGGCTATTTCCTGTTCCGCGCCGACCTGATGCTGGCCGAGCTCGAAGCCTTCGTGCCGGACGTGCTCAAGGCCGCCCGCGCCGCCTACGAGGCCGCGGTGACCGACCTCGACTTCGTGCGCCTGGATGGCGAAGCCTTCGCCCGGGCGCCCAAGATCTCGATCGACTATGCGGTGATGGAGCGGACCGCCCGGGCCGGCGTGCTGCCGGTGTCGTTTCCGTGGTCGGATGTCGGGACCTGGGACGCGGTCTGGCAGGTGCTGGACCACGATGCCGCGGGCAACGCGGTGCGCGGCCGGGTCTCGCTGATCGGGACGAAGAACAGCCTGGTCCACAGCCAGGGCGACGGGCTGACCGCGGTGGTCGGTTTGGAAGACGTGGTTGTGGTGTCCACACCCGACGCGGTTCTGGTAGCCTCGAAGGCCCGATCGGGCGAGGTCAAGCAATTGGTCAACGCTCTGCGGGCCTCTGGCGAGCCGGAAGCGGACGCGCATCTGCGAATGTACCGGCCGTGGGGCTGGTACCAGCAGATCG
The DNA here is from genome assembly GCA_022701845.1 of Burkholderiaceae bacterium. The sequence continues at coordinate 854 of JAKONS010000133.1, read as the reverse complement.
ACATCGGCGAGCGGTTCCAGGTGAAGCGCATCCAGGTGGTGCCGGGCGGGCGGCTGTCGCTGCAGAAGCACTACCACCGGGCCGAGCACTGGGTGGTGGTGCGCGGCACCGCCGAGGTGACGGTGGACGAGCGGGTGACGCTGGTCCACGAGAACGAGGCGATCTACCTGCCGATCGGCTCAATGCACCGCCTGTCCAACCCTGGCAAGATCCCGCTTGAGCTGATCGAGGTGCAGGTCGGCTCCTATACCGGCGAGGACGACATCATCCGCGTCGAGGACATATACGGGCGGTGAGGACAAAGGCCGATTACGTAGCAACGGCCAAGTCGTTTTCGTAACCGGCGGCGCTCAGGCAGTTGCAGCTTGCGGTTACAGTAAAGCTGGTGAAGGCTTTGCGGATGGTGGCGCAGAGGTCGGGCACGGTGCATGCGGCCGCGGCTCTGAGCAGGTGATTCGGCTTAGCGACGATCTCCTTATCCTGAGTCTGTCGGAGGACGGCGCGATCTGCCCCGCTGCACGACCGAGGCGATGGCCCTGCATCTGGCCGAGATCGCCAGAGCCGTCGCCCCCGGCGCGCACGCCGTGCTGCTGCTCAATCAGACCGGCTGGCACACCGCCAGGAAACTCACCGTGCCCGCTAACATCATGACCCTGACCCAGCAAACTGGTCCGCGTCGAGCGCAAGTTTTTCGGGCATCCTGAACCCTGAAGGAGGGTGGATGCCATGCCTCGCAAACGCTTCACGAACGAGCAGATCGCCTTTGCCCTGCGGCAGGCGGAGAACGGTGCGACGGTGGACGAGGTCTGCCGGAAGATGGGTGTGTCTGAGCCGACATTTTACCGCTGGAAGAA
>JAKONS010000093.1 GCA_022701845.1 Burkholderiaceae bacterium | reverse complement strand
TTCGGTATCGCGCAGCTGGTGTTCACCGGTGTGGCGGGCGGGCTGGGGCCTTTCGTCGACGTGGGTGACGTGGTGGTGGCCGATGGGTTCCTGCAGCACGACATGGACGCCTCGCCGCTGTTTCCTCGTCACGAGATTCCGTCGTACGGTCGCAGTGTCTTCGATGCCGATGTCGACCTGGCGGATGCCCTGGAACACGCCAGCCGTGCCGCGCTGGCAACGCCGCATCGGCTGTACGAGGCAGAGGACGCGGTGCGCTTCGGACTGCATCGCACCAAGGTGCACAGAGGATTGGTCGCGAGCGGCGACCGATTCGTCAGCGCTGCCCCGGAAGCGGCGGCGCTGCGCGCCAGCGTGCCCGCGGCACTGGCCGTCGATATGGAGAGCGCCGCGGTAGCGCAGGTGTGTCACGACTACCGCGTGCCGTTCGCGGCGGTACGCACCATCTCCGATCGCGCAGACGACAGCGCCCATGTCGATTTTCCGGCGTTCGTCGAGATCGTCGCCAGCCGCTATGCGCACGCGATCGTCAAGACGATGTTCGCGCCGGATCGCCGCCTTATTTGAGCCAGCCGCGGCTGCGGAAGTACAGCATCGGTACCACCGCGCTGCCGACCATCAGCGAGAGCACATAGGGATACGCGGCCTTGCCGAGCGCTGCCAGTTCGGGAAACTGCAGGTTCATGCCGTAGATGCTCGCGATCAGCGTTGGCGGCAGCAGCGCCACGCTGGCGACCGAAAAGATCTTGATGATCTTGTTCTGGTTGATGTTGATGAAGCCGACCGTCGCATCCATCAGGAAGTTGATCTTGTCGAAGAGAAAGGCGGTGTGGTTGTCGAGCGATTCGATGTCGCGCAGGATCTGCCGGGCTTCTTCGAACTGCTCGGCATTGAGCATCCGGCTGCGCATCATGAAACTCACCGCCCGGCGGGTATCCATCACGTTGCGACGGATGCGGCCGTTCAAGTCTTCCTGCCGGGCGATGGCGCCCAGCACTTCACCGGCCAACGCATCGGTGACGTTTTCCGACAGCACCAGCTTGCTGGCCTTTTCCAGTTCGTCGTAGATGTTCTCGAGCGTGTCGGCCGAGTATTCGGCATCGACGTCGAACAGTTTGAGCAGAACATCCTTGGCATCCGCGATCAGTCCGGGAGCCCGGCGCGCACGCAGGCGCAGCAGGCGGAAAACGGGCACGTCTTCGTCGTGGATCGAGAACAGCACGCCACGGCTTTTCTTGTCGGAATCGTGTTGGTTCAGGATGAACGCGACCCGCACCGAGCGCGGTTCTTCTTCGTCGGCAATCAGGAAGTCGCTGCGAACATGGAGGTCGCCGTTGTCTTCCTCATAGAAGCGGGCCGACTCCTCGATGTCGTCTTCGGTGGCGTCTTCCGGGATGGATACCGCGTAGTGCTGCTTGATCCAACGCTTCTCTTCCACCGTGGGCGATTCGAGATCGACCCAGATCGGCGTGAAACGTGCGAGTTCTTCCAGCGACTCGATCTCTTCCTGGAAGAGTCGGCCGTTGACGAGCGTGAAGATGTTGAGCAAAAGCGTGCTCCCGTGCTGAGGATGACATCGAAAAAAGGGGGGGAGATGAATGGTCGGCTTTCCACCCCCGATGCGGCTCCGGGAGCGGAAAGCTACCGACTGGGGTAGGTTTCCAAGGCGCTTTCTCCTGCTGTAAGACGGGCGGATTATGGCACTGCAGCAATCCTGAGCACGCAGTGCCGCCAGGCACCAGAACAGCGCTTTCTGGAGGACGGTCCGACACCGCAGGCATGCTTTTTTTAACAATATGCTTCTGAAAAATTCTTGTGAAATCAATGAGATAGGGATGATTTTGCTTGTCAGGTTGCAATCGTTTTCGATTCCGCACGAGCCGATCGATTGCAATCCTCGAACGTCCGGCGCATAGTGAATTCCAGCGCAGACAGATTCCCGATTCGTATCCCGCCTGGCATCGAGCCAACGCGGTTTTTCAACCGGTGCAACTTTTCAAGTTGGAGGAGTTTTTATGAATTTGACGATCAGCGGCCATCATCTCGATGTCACCCCGGCCTTGCGCGGCTATGTCACCAGCAAACTCGAACGTGTCACCCGTCATTACGACGACTTGGTAGATATCAAGGTGATCCTCAGTGTCGAGAAGCAAAAGGAAAAACAGCTTCGTCAGCGAGCCGAGTGCAGCATTCACGTCAAAGGCAACGAGATGTTCGCGGAAAGCGCGCATGCTGATCTATATGCGGCGGTCGATGAACTGGTCGACAAGCTCGATCGGCAAGTGGTCCGCCACAAGGATAAGGTTCAGAACCATCACCACGATGCGCCCAAACGCATGATGTAGGCCGGTTAGTCTTTCCTTCCAAAGCGGGGTGTGCGGGTGTTGCTTCGGCGCGCCACCACCCCGCTTGGTCATTGGTTCCCCTGGCAGGCGCGCATAATGCCGATCCACTGCCATGAACCGCTTAGCCGCCATACTGCCCGCCGACCAAGTCCTCGTGAGCGTTGACGCCACGAGTAAGAAGCGGGCATTCGAAGAAGCCGGTCTGCTTTTCGAATCGCTGCACGGACTCAGCCGCGCGCTCGTCACCGACAGCCTGTTTGCACGCGAGCGACTGGGTTCTACCGGCCTGGGTCATGGGGTTGCCATTCCCCATGGGCGGATCAAAGGCTTGAAAGCGCCGATGGCAGCGGTCTTTCAGTTGTCGCAACCGATCGGTTTCGATGCACCAGACGAACGACCGGTTGTCCTGCTGATCTTCCTGCTGGTGCCCGAAGCTGCGACGCAGAAGCACCTGGAAATACTGTCCGAGATCGCCGAGCTTCTGAGCGACGCGCCTTTGCGGGAGAAGATCAAGGCAGGTGGCGACGCACTCGATCTGCACACCACCATTGCGCAATGGCAATCCACCCAGCCGGCTTGACGGTACGGGTGTCTGATTGAAGCCCAACGCCGTCAGCGCGGATGCGCTTTTCGAAGAATTCCGCAGTTCGCTGCGCTGGGAATGGATCGCCGGGCTCGGGGCGTCCGAACGCCGGTTTGACGAGATCGTGGTCCGTGCAGCACGTTCCGGCGCGGATCTGGTGGGCTATCTCAATTACATCCATCCCTACCGGGTTCAGATCCTGGGTGAGCGCGAGGTGGCGTACCTCAGCAACGCGACGCCGGAAGACTGCGCACGCCGCATATCACGCATCGTGACGCTGGAGCCGCCGGTGCTCATACTGGCGGATGCGCAGACACCACCGCCCGCACTCGTTTCGATGTGCGAGCGGGCACAGATCCCGCTCTTCGCCACCTACGAGTCCTCGGCCTTCGTCATCGACGTCCTGCGTGCGTACCTGTCCAAGCATTTCGCCGATCGCACGACGATGCACGGCGTGTTCATGGACATCCTGGGCCTGGGGGTGATGATCACCGGCGAGTCCGGACTCGGCAAGAGCGAGCTCGGTCTGGAATTGATTTCGCGCGGCAACGGACTGGTGGCGGACGACGCGGTCGATCTTTACCGCATCAACCAGGCGTCTATCGAGGGACGGTGTCCCGAATTGTTGCAAAACCTGCTCGAGGTGCGCGGCATCGGGCTGCTCGACATCCGGGCCATCTTCGGAGAGACGGCGGTGCGTCGCAAGATGCGGCTCAAACTCATCGTTCACCTGGTGCGTAAGGAAACGATGGAGCGGGAGTACGAACGCCTGCCCTATGAACCGCTGACCCAGGACGTTCTCGGCGTACCGGTGCGCAAAGCGGTGATCCAGGTGGTCGCCGGTCGCAACATCGCGGTGCTGGTCGAAGCGGCTGTGCGCAACACGATTCTGCAGTTGCGCGGTATCGATACCTACCAGGAATTCGTCGAGCGCCACCAGCGTGCGATGGAAGGTGGCGGCGAGCACTAGGCTCGCGGTAGGGTGCGGTTGGCGACAGCGTCAGCCGTTGCGACGGACCGGCGCCTTGCTGCAGTCGGCACACAGGCCGTACAGCGCCATCGCATGCTCGTGCACCTGCCAACCCTTGTCTTTCGCCACGGCCTGTTGGCGTTGCTCGATCTCCGGATCGTAGAACTCCTCGACCTTGCCGCAATGCGTGCAGACGAAGTGGTCGTGGTGCGATCCTTCGTTGAGTTCGTAGACCGCCTTGCCGCTTTCGAAGTGGCGGCGGCTGAGAATCGCGGCTTGTTCGAACTGCGTCAAAACGCGGTAGACGGTGGCCAGGCCAATGTCCGACCGCTCCTCGAGCAGCACGCGGAATACGTCTTCCGCCGTCATGTGCCGTTGCCGGCCGGTCTGGAAGATTTCCAGAATTTTCAGCCGCGGGAGCGTGGCCTTGAGACCGGTGTTCTTGAGGTCGTCGATGTTGCTGTGCATGGCGCTTTCCTGGCGGGCCGGCCGGTGCCCGCAGGGCAGGCGCCGCGAACCCTGCCGCTACAATCGCAGGATCATATCGCCTGCGCAATCACCATGTTCGAACCCTTCCGCCGTCTTCTCGCCTTCGCGGTAGCCGTCGTCACGGCCACGCTGATGGCGGGCTGCGGCACGGTCGACAGCGCCAGCTACCGCCTGGCCAGCGCGATCACGCCGTACAAGATCGAGATCGTCCAGGGAAATTTCGTTTCGAAGGAGCAGGTCTCCGCGCTCGAAAAAGGCATGAGCCGGCTGCAGGTGCGTGAAGTGCTGGGCACGCCGCTCATCACCAACCTGTTTCGCTCCGATCGCTGGGACTATGTCTTCACCATCAAGCGTCCGGGCGTCGAGCCGCAATCGCGCCGTCTGAGCCTGTTCTTCGAAAACGACCTGCTGGCCCGGTTCGAAGGTGACGACATGCCGACCGAAGCGGAGTTCGTCGCGACGCTCGACACCCGCAACCGGCTCGGCAAGGTGCCGCAGCTCGAAGCCACGCCCGCGCAGCTGAGCAAGTTTCCGCCGCGGTCGCCAGCGGACGCCGAACGCAGTGCCGTGTCGATCGCCGCAGACGCACCGCCCGCACCCAGCACCGCCTATCCGCCCCTGGAACCTACGCGTTGATTCCTTGCCGGCGGCGGCGGTGTCCAGTTTTTCTCTCTTGATTCCGCATGACTTCCACGCTTCATAAAATCGCCGTGGCCGGTGCATCCGGCCGTATGGGCCGGATGCTGATCGAGGCGATCCGCGCTGCCGACGACTGCACATTGGCCGGAGCGCTGGACCGTCCATCCAGCCCGACGATCGATTCCGATGCGTCGGCGTTCCTGGGTCACGCCAGCGGCGTGGCGGTCACTGCGGATCTGGTCAAGGGCATCGCACCGGCGAAGGTGCTGATCGATTTCACCCGACCCGAAGGAACGCTGGCGCATCTGGCGGTGTGCCGCGCGCATGGCGTCAACGCGGTCATCGGCACCACCGGCTTCACGCCGGCGCAAAAAGCAGAGATCGAAGCGGCTTCGCGCGAGATCGCCATCGTGCTGGCGCCCAACATGAGCGTGGGTGTGAACGTGACCCTGAAGCTGCTCGAAATGGCTGCCAAGGCGCTGTCGACTGGCTACGACATCGAAGTGATCGAGGCGCACCACCGGCACAAGGTCGATGCGCCTTCGGGCACGGCGCTCAAGATGGGCGAAGTGCTGGCCGAGGCCTTGGGCCGGTCGCTAGAAGAATGCGCGGTGTACAGCCGGGAGGGGGAAACCGGCCCGCGCGATCCGTCGACCATCGGCTTCTCCGCCATCCGCGGTGGCGACATCGTCGGCGACCATACGGTGCTGTTCGCGGGCACCGGCGAGCGCATCGAGATCACCCACAAATCGTCCAGCCGCGCCACCTATGCCGAGGGCAGCCTGCGCGCAGTGCGTTTCGTGGCCGAGCGCCAGACCGGCCTCTACGACATGTTCGACGTGCTGGGCCTGCGGGCCTGACGGCATTCCGGCATGGACGCCTTGCAGTTCTTCGCGGCCGGTGACGCACTGGCGCGCGTGGTCGCTGCGGTGCTCTTGCTGTTGTCGGTCGCCAGCTGGGTCATGATCGCGTGGAAGACGTGGCTGCTGCGCGCCGCCTCCCGCCATTGCCCGCGCGCCATCGGCGCTTTCTGGCAGTCGGCCACCCTGGCCGATGCCCGCGAGCGGGTGCCGGCCTTCGATCCGCAAGGGTTGGTGCTTCCGTTCGTGGCCGCCCTGGATGCCGATCAGGGTTCGGGCCTGGCCGCGGGCGGTGATTTGGCGCAGCGCCGAACCCGCGTGTTGCGTGAAGCCTTGCATCGCGCCTCGGCGCAGCTGCAGTTCGGCCAGGTGCTGCTGGCCAGCACCGGTGCCATCGCCCCGTTCGTGGGTTTGCTGGGCACTGTGTGGGGCATCCACCGCGCCCTGGTCGATATCGCCGGCGCCGGGCAGATCAGCATCGAGCGCATCGCCGGCCCGGTCGGCGAGGCGCTGGTGATGACGGCGGCCGGCCTGGCGGTGGCGATTCCCG
>JAKONS010000090.1 GCA_022701845.1 Burkholderiaceae bacterium | reverse complement strand
GCCAGTTGTTCGTCGAGGTAGAGCGCCCTGCCCTGGCGCCGCAGCGCGGCCAGCGCGTCGGCATCGCCCAGGTAGCCGACCCGGCCGAGCCAGCGCCAGTCGGTCGGACGGCTGGCCGGGCGCGCCGCAGCTACACCCGGCGTTCCGGGTGCCCCGGCACAGGCTGCCAGCCAGAGCGGTGCGCCGAGCAAGGCCAGGCGCAGGCGGGGCGAATGAAGCGTCGCGGCGGTATCCATCGCCGCATTCAACTCCGACCGGCTGCGGGCGTCTACGGCGCCCGGTATCGCTTGTGCAAAGCCGGTGAAAAGCCCGGGCCGATCAGGCCTTGGGCTGGAACTGCGCCACCAGCGCATACGCGCGCTGCACCGCCGGCCGGGCTTCGATCGAGGCGAACCAGCGCTGCACGTTCGGGAAATCCGCCAGGCTCTGCTGCTGGCGCTCGTGCGGCACGATCCAGGGGTAGATGGCCATGTCGGCGATGGAATATTCGCCGGCGACGAAGTCACGGTCGGCCAGGCGCCGGTCGAGCACGCCGTAGAGGCGCGCGGTTTCCTTCACATACCGGTCGATGGCATAGGGGATCTTCTCCGGCGCGAAGGTGCCGAAGTGGTGGTTCTGGCCCGCCATGGGGCCCAACCCGCCCATCTGCCAGAACAGCCACTGCGACACTTCCTGGCGACCGCGCAGGTCCTGCGGCAGGAAGCGGCCGGTCTTCTCGGCCAGGTACAGCAGGATCGCGCCGGATTCGAACAGCGACATCGGCTCGCCGCCGTCGGCCGGGGCGTCGTCGACGATCGCCGGAATGCGGTTGTTCGGCGCGATGCGCAGGAAAGCCGGCGCGAACTGCTCGTTCTTGCCGATGTCGACGCCGTGCACCCGGTAGGGCAGGCCCGCCTCCTCCAGGAAGATGCTGACTTTGTGGCCGTTCGGGGTGGTCCAGTAATACAGGTCGATCATGGTGTTTCGGGGTAAGCCGTGATGAAGGATTCGTGGCGGGCGCGTATCGTCGCAGAGTTCCTCTTCACGCACAGGCCGCGCGCGGCTCCACCAGCACCATGACCATCCCGACCACCCGTTTCGGCCGCACCGGCCTCGTCGTCTCGCGCCTCGCGCTGGGCACCATGACTTTCGGCCTGCAGACGGAAGAATCGGTGGCCCAGGCGATTCTCGACAAGGCGACCGACGCCGGCATCAACCTGCTCGACACCGCCAACGTCTACCCCCTGGGCGGCGACCCGAGCACCGCCGGCCGCACCGAAGAGATCATCGGCCGCTGGCTGAAGGCCTCACCCGGCCGCCGGCAGAACAACATCCTGGCGACCAAGGCGGTCGGCATCATGGGCCCCCACGCCTGGCAGCAGGGCGCCTCGCGCAAGCACCTGCTCGACGCGATCGACGCTTCGCTCAAGCGCCTGGACACCGACTATGTCGACCTCTACCAGCTGCATTCCGACGACCCCCGCACCCCGCTCGACGAGACGCTGGAGGCGCTCGACACCATCGTGCGTTCGGGCCGGGCCCGGTATGTCGGCGTGTCGAATTTCCTGGCCTACCGGCTGGCCCGGGCCCTGGGCCGCTCCGAGGTGCTGCGCACGGTGAAATTCGTGTCGGTGCAGCCGCGCTACAGCCTGCTGTTCCGCGAGATCGAACGCGAGCTGCTGCCCCTGTGCGCCGAAGAAGGCCTGGCGGTGATTCCCTACAACCCGCTGGCGGGCGGCCTGCTCACCGGAAAGTACGCCAAGGGCTCGGCCCCCGCGGCCGGCACCCGCTTCACCCTGGGTACCGCCGCCGGCCGCTACCAGGACCGCTACTGGAACGACCATGCCTTCGACGCGGTGGGCCAGCTGCAGCAGATAGCGGACGAAGCCGGCATTCCGCTGGCCACCCTGGCCGTGGCCTGGGTGATGGCCCAGCCGACCATCACCGCGCCGCTGCTCGGCGCCAGCCGGCCGGAGCAGCTCGACGCCACCCTGGCGGCGGCCGCCATCACCCTTGATGCGGCACTGCTCAAGCAGCTCGGCGAATCCACCCACCAGTTCCGCATGGGCGACGCCGCCCGCTGAAAGCGACGGCGCCAAAACGCAGGGCCCCGCCTCTTGCGAAGCGGGGCCCGTCGAATCGAGCGCCGTGCGGCCGGCCTACATGTTGTCGACCAGCACCTGGCCGAAGCCGGAGCAGCTCACCTGCACCGCGCCGGCCATCAGCCGGGCGATGTCGTAGGTCACCCGCTTGCTCTCGATGGCTTTTTCCATCGCGCCGATGATCAGGTCGGCCGCTTCGGTCCAGCCCATGTGGCGCAGCATCATCTCGGCCGAGAGGATTTCCGAGCTGGGGTTGACGTAATCCTTGCCGGCGTACTTCAGGCCGGGGCCGTGGGTCACCTCGAACATCGCCAGGGTGTCGTTCATGTTGGCGGCCGGCGCGAAGCCGACCCCGCCCACATGCGCCGACAGCGCGTCGGAGATGTAGTCGCCGTTCAGGTTCAGGGTGGCGATCACGCTGAACTCGGCCGGGCGCAGCAGGCTCTGCTGCAGGAAGGCATCGGCGAGCGCGTCCTTCACATTGACGAAGCGGCCGGTGGCCGGGTTCTTGAAGCGCATGCCGCGCGCGCCGTCGATCGGCTCGGCACCGAATTCGCGCTGCGCCAGGGCATAGGCCCAGTCGCGGAACGCACCGTCGGTGTGCTTCATCACATTGCCCTTGTGCACGATCGTCACGCTGGGCTTGTCGTTGTCGACCGCGTATTGCAGCGCCTTGCGCACCAGGCGTTCGGTGCCTTCGCGCGACACCGGCTTGACGCCGATCGCGGAGGTTTCCGGAAAGCGGATATGGCTGCCCATGCCGAACTCGCCCTGCAGCAGCGCGATCAGCTTGCGGGCCTTGTCGCTGCCGGCGGCGAATTCGATGCCGGCGTAGATGTCTTCCGAGTTCTCGCGGAACACCGCCATGTGGGTCTTGCCCGGATCGCGCAACGGCGTGGGCACGCCGGGGAACCAGCGCACCGGGCGCAGGCAGGCGTACAGGTCGAGCCTCTGGCGCAGCGCCACGTTCAGCGAACCGACACCGGTGTCGGGCGCCGGCAGGGTGAGCGGCCCCTTGATCGACAGCACATGGTCGCGCACCGCGGCGAGCGTTTCCTCGGGCAGCAGCTGGCCGTCGCCGTAGAGACGGGCTGCCTTGGCACCGGCATAGATCTCCATCCAGTGGATGCGGCGCGCATCGCCGTAGGCCTTGGCCACCGCGGCATCGACCACCTTCAGCATCACTGGCGTGATGTCGACGCCGGTTCCGTCGCCCTCGATGAACGGAATGATCGGCGCGTCCGGCACGTTCAGCGAACCGTCGGGCCCGACGGTGATTCGGTCGCCGGCGGCGGGCACCTGGATGTGCTGGTAGGACATGGACGATGCGTCTTTCGAATGCGGGGATGGGTTGCGCTGCGATGCGCCTGCAACGACGGTGCGTGGCGCCGGAGGAGGCGGCGAATTTTATGTCCTAAATACCCGGCGACCCCTGTCAACCGGGGCGCTTCGGCCGGCGTTGCGCATGGACCTTCCGTTTTTGGAAGGCGGCCCTCCGGACAGAACCTGCAAGGACACAAAATGAAGAAACTACTCGCTACCCTGATCGCCGGCTTCCTCGTCACCGGCGCTTTCGCCCAGACCCCGGCCGCACCGACCGCCAAGACCACCGGCGAAGCCACCCAGCCGATGGGCGAAGGCACCAAGGCCGATATGAAGAAGACCACCGCCAAGCCGATGAAGCACAGCAAGAAGCACATGGAAAAAGCGGCCAAGTAAGCCCGGGCCTCATGCCCACCACGTCAAGCGCCCCGCGGGGCGCTTTTCTTTTGCCTGGGACACAATGCCGTTGTTTGTTCCGCCCCCCGTTCTCGCGCCGAGCGCGCACCCCGACGATGCACACTGCCACCCCCACTTTCCTTCGGCGCCTGCTGGCCGTGTCGGTCCTGACGATCGGCGGCCTCGGCATGGTCCCGGCGCGGGCACAGCTCCCGGAAACACCCCAGACCGACCTGCCGCGCGTGGCGCTGACCGCCGGCATGTACCGCATCGATGCGCAACTGGCCTCCACGCCGCCATCGCGGGAAATCGGCCTGATGTTCCGCCGCGAGATGCCGCAGCAGGAAGGCATGCTGTTCGCCTTCAGCGTGCCGGCAGTGCAATGCTTCTGGATGAAGAACACGCTGCTGCCGCTCACCGCCGCCTTCGTGGCCGACGACGGCACCATCGTCAACCTGGTGGACATGCAGCCCCAGACCACCAACTCGCACTGCTCGACCAAACCGGTGCGCTTCGTGCTCGAGATGAACCAGGGCTGGTTCGCGCACCGCGGCTTCAAGGCCGGCACACGCCTCGGCGGCGAGCCGTTCCAGACAGCGCGCTGAAGCCGCGCCGCAGAACGAAAAAAAGCCAGACGACGTCTGGCTTTTTGCTGGGCGGGGAACGCTGCCGGGATCAGGCGAAATTGGCTTCCGCGAACTTCCAGTTGACCAGCTTGTCGAGGAAGGTCTCGACGAACTTCGGGCGCAGGTTGCGGTAGTCGATGTAGTAGGCATGCTCCCAGACATCGACGGTGAGCAGCGCCTTGTCGGCGGTGGTCAGCGGCGTGCCGGCGGCGCCGGTGTTCACGATGTCGACCGAGCCGTCGGCCTTCTTCACCAGCCAGGTCCAGCCCGAGCCGAAGTTGCCGACGGCCGACTTGGTGAAGGCTTCCTTGAAGGCCGCGTAGCTGCCCCACTTGGCGCTGATCGCCGTCGCCAGCGCGCCGCTCGGCTCGCCGCCGCCGCCCGGGGTCATGCAGTTCCAGAAGAAAGTGTGGTTCCAGATCTGGGCCGAATTGTTGTAGATGCCGCCGGACGACTTCTTGACGATGTCCTCGAGGGCCATGTTCTCGAACTCGGTGCCCTTCTGCAGGTTGTTGAGGTTCACGACGTAGGCTTTGTGGTGCTTGCCGTGGTGGTATTCGAGCGTCTCCTGCGAATAGTCGGGAGCGAGCGCGTCGATGGCGTACGGCAGGGGCGGCAGCGTGTGTTCCATGGGTCCTCGATGGGATTCGTTGTGGGGAGCGGCGATTGTAGGCAGGGCCGTCGCGCCGGCCGCCTGCGGTGCGCCGCCGCGCTGCTCAAAAATTCATCGATCTGTGCAAAGCCAGCAGGGGCGCGGTTCCGCGGACTTTCCAGCCGGCTTTCGCACAAAGTTATCCACACGAACTGTGGGTGCGCGACGGCGGCCGGGTGCGCCCGGCGGCGCCGGGGGGCTGGGCCATAATCGCCGCCGTCATCGACGTCGTCGGCACGGGGGTTGTTCTTGTTTTCCATCATTCAAGCGGCTGGTTGGCCGATCTGGCCCCTTGTGGCGTGTTCGATCCTGGCCCTGGCCCTGGTCTTCGAACGCGCCTTCGCCCTGCGCACCGCCAAGGTGGCGCCGCCACGGCTGCTGGACGAGGCCATCGCGGTGTCGAGCCGCGCGGTGCCTGCGCCCGATGTGATCCGGCAGCTGGAGCAGAACTCGGCGCTCGGCGAGGTCCTGGCCGCCGGCTTCCGTGCCGTCGTCGGCCGGCCGGACGCCACCGAGGACGACCTGCGCGCGGCCACCGAATCCGCCGGCCGCCTGGTGGCGCACCGTCTGGAGCGTTATCTGGGTGCGCTCGGCACCATCGCGTCCGCTGCGCCCTTGCTGGGGCTGCTGGGCACGGTGATCGGCATGATCGAGATCTTCGGGTCGCAGTCGGGCTCGGCCACCGGCGGCGCCAATCCTGCGCAGCTGGCGCAGGGCATCTCGATCGCGCTGTACAACACCGCGTTCGGCCTGGTCGTGGCGATTCCGTCGCTGATCTGCTGGCGCTATTTCCGCGGCCGGGTCGATGCGCATCTGCTGATGCTGGAGCTGGCATCCGAGCGTTTCGTGCGGCATCTGGCCCAGCTGGTGCGCCCGTCTGCCGCCACGCCGATGCCGGCGCAGCCGTCGATGCCGCCGCGCCGCGGCTGACCAGCGGCCGACGCCATGAACTTCCGCTCCCGCCCCCGCATGGATTTCCGCGCCGGCGCGCGCGACGAACCGGAAATCAACCTGATCCCGTTCATCGACGTGCTGCTGGTGGTGGTCATCTTCCTGATGCTGTCGACCACCTACAGCCACTTCACCGAAATCCAGCTCAAGCTGCCGGTCGCCGATGCCCAGGCGCAGCGTGAATACCCGCGCGAAGTGCGGGTCGCGGTGACCAGCGACGGCCGCATCTCGGTCAACGGCAAGCAGGTGGCCAGCAGCGCGGTCGATCCGCTTTCCCAGGTGCTGGCCGCCGCCGCGCAGGCCGGGCCGCAGAGCATCGTGGTGATCAGCGCCGACGCCAACGCGGCGCACCAGAACGTCATCACCGTGATGGAGGCCGCGCGCCGTGCCGGCCTCGGCCAGATCACCTTCGCCACCCAGCGCTCGGGCGCCGCGTCCGGCGGTTCGTGATCGGCCTGACGGACATCTGGCAGCGGCGCGGCGGCGCGGCCCGCTGGCTGCTTCCGGTGTCGTGGCTCTACCGCGCGGTGTGGCGGCTGCGCCAGGCGGCTTATTCCCGCGGTCTGTTCCCCGTCGAACGCATGCCGGTGCCGGTGGTCGTGGTGGGCAACGTGATCGCCGGAGGCGCCGGTAAGACCCCCGCGGTGATCGCGCTGGTAGAGCATCTGCAGGCGCGCGGCATCGGGGTCGGCGTGGTGTCGCGGGGCTACGGCCGCACGCCCCCGCCGGGCGACGACGACGGCGGCGTCGAGGTGTCGCCGCAGAGCGATCCCGGCCATGTCGGTGACGAGCCCCTGTTGATCGCACGGCGTACCGGCGCGCCGGTGTTCGTCGGCCGGCGTCGCGGCAGTGCCGCACGGCGCCTGCTGGCGGCACACCGGGCGGTGCAGGTGCTGGTCTGCGACGACGGCCTGCAGCACCGGGCGCTGGCGCGCGACATCGAGGTCTGCGTATTCGACGACCGCGGCATCGGCAACGGCTGGCTGCTGCCGGCCGGCCCCCTGCGCGAGCCCTGGCCGCGAGCGGTCGACCTGGTGCTGCATACCGGAGCCCGACCGGCGTTCGCCGGTTTCCGCGGTGCGAGGCGGCTGGCCGACGCCGCCGTAGGGCGCGACGGCAGCACCGTGCCGCTGGCCGTGTTGGCGATGTCGACCGCGCCGCTCGTCGCCGTCGCCGGCATTGCGCGGCCCCAGACGTTCTTCGCGATGCTGCGCGACCGCGGCCTGCCGCTCGCCGGCACCTGCGCCCTGCCCGACCATGCCGACCCGGCCGACTTCGGCAGCCACCTGGCGGCGATGCCGGACCCGGGTGCCGACACCCTCCTGCTCTGCACCGAGAAGGACGCGGCCAAGCTCTGGCCGCTGCGGCCCGACGCACTCGCCGTGCCGCTGCTTTTCGCGCTGCCGCAGGACTTCCTCGCCCGCTTCGACCGGCTGCTCGACGCGCGGCTATCATCCGCCTCCCGATAGGCTTCCCAACCCGCGCAACCGCCGAAAAGCAATGGACACCAAACTCATCGCACTGTTGGTCTGCCCCGTCACCAAAGGCCCGCTGATCGTCGACGCCGAGCGCCAGGAACTGGTCTCGCGCAGCGCACGCCTCGCCTATCCGGTGCGCGACGGCATCCCGATCCTGCTGGAAGTCGAAGCCCGCACGCTGAGCGACGACGAGCTGGATCTGTGACCGTGCAGCCGTCCGTGCCGGCACCCGCCTTCACCGTCCTGATCCCGGCGCGGCTGGCGTCGAGCCGGCTGCCGGACAAACCGCTGGCCGACATCGGCGGGCTGCCGATGGTGGTGCGGGTGGCGCGGCAGGCACAGGCCTCCGGCGCGGCGCGTACCGTGGTGGCCGCCGACAGCGAATCGATCGTCGACGCCTGCCGCCGCCATGGCGTGGAGGCCCTGCTCACCCGTGCCGACCACAGCTGCGGCAGCGACCGGCTGGCCGAAGCCTGCGCGCTGCTGGGGCTGCCCGACGACGCCATCGTGGTCAACGTGCAGGGCGACGAGCCGCTGATGCCGCCGGCGCTGGTCACCGCGGTTGCCGCGCTGCTGCACGCACGGCCGGAGGCCGACATCGCCACCGCGGCGCATCCGATCGACTCGCTGGCAGACTTTCGCAATCCGAACGTGGTGAAGGTGGTGTGCGACCGCCAGGGCCTGGCGCTGTATTTCAGCCGGGCACCGATGCCGTGGGACCGCGATGCCAGCAGCGCCGGCGCTCCCGCGCTGCCGTCCCCCTTGCCGCTGCGGCATATCGGTATCTATGCCTACCGGGTCGGCTTCCTGCGCGCATTTCCCACGCTTGAACAGGCACCCCTCGAACGCATCGAAGCGCTCGAACAATTGCGGGCCCTGTGGCATGGCCGGCGCATCGCGGTGACGGTGACCGAACAGGCTCCCGCGGCGGGTGTCGACACCCCGGAAGACCTCGCCCGGGTGCGAGCGCTGATCGCCTGACACATCCTGTCACCACGGGTTTCCCGGAGGGGTCGCTCCAGACCTGCGTGCTATCCTCGACCGAGTAAAAGCACCTCGCCGCCCCCCTGTCGACCCAGGCGCGCGCAGCGGCCTCGCGGTGCCACAGATTTTCACTATCCGAGGATTTTCATGAGATTGATTCTGCTGGGCGCGCCGGGCGCAGGCAAAGGCACGCAAGCCGCTTTCATCTGCCAGAAATACGCCATCCCGCAAATCTCCACCGGCGACATGCTGCGCGCCGCGGTCAAGGCCGGCACGCCGCTGGGCCTGCAGGCCAAGGCGGTGATGGAATCCGGCGCGCTGGTGAGCGACGACCTGATCATCGATCTCGTGAAGGAACGCCTGGCCCAGCCCGACTGCCAGGCCGGCGTGCTGTTCGACGGCTTCCCCCGCACCATTCCGCAAGCCGACGCGATGAAGGCCGCCGGTGTGAAGCTGGACTACGTGCTGGAAATCGACGTTCCCTTCGGCGACATCGTCGAACGCATGAGCGGCCGCCGCTCGCACCCCGCCTCGGGTCGCACCTACCACGTCAAGTTCAACCCGCCGAAGACCGAAGGCCGGGACGACGTCACCGGCGAAGAGCTGATCCAGCGGGAAGACGACCGCGAAGCCACGGTGCAGAAGCGCCTGGACGTGTACAGCGCACAGACGCGGCCGCTGGTCGACTACTACTCCGACTGGGCGGCCAAGGATCCCGCCGCTGCGCCGAAGTACCGCAAGATCAGCGGCGTCGGCTCGGTCGAGGACATCACCGGCCGGGCGCTGCAGGCCCTGTCGAGCTAGTCAAGCCGGCCTTTCCGGTTGCTCCTCCGCTCGCTTCGGCGAGCAGCAGCTGCAACTGCAGCGCGATGCGCGCCTTGGCGGGTTGCAGCGCAGCACCTGCGGCAGTATCGCCGGGCAACCCAGGCGCATCGGCGTCGCCCAGCGAGCAGCGGCTGCCGACCAGCACCCGCACACCTGCCGAACGTGCCTGACGCAGCGCGTCCTCCATCCGATGGTGTGGCATCGAATTGCCGGTTCCGCCCACCACCAGGCCGTCGACCCCGGCGGCGACCAGCGCAACCACCTCCCCGCCCGTCGATCCGGCATGGCTGACCAGCCAGGCCACCCATGGCAATCGGCCGCCGCTGTCGAGCCGACGCGCGAGTGCATCCAGCGCATCCGGCGAGCGCGGCGATCCACCTGATGGCCACGGACGCACGGCTCGCACGCCGTCACCGTCGATCGACGCCAGTGGCCCGGCATCGCCCGCGGCGAATGCGTCCACCCGATGCGGATGCACCTTGCGCACCTCGTCGCCCGCGAACACCTGGCCGGCGAAAACCACGAGCACGCCATGCGCGTCGGCATGGGCCGCCACCACGATCGCGTCGCGCAGATTGCCCGGCCCGTCGGCGCGCGGGTCGGTCGACGGACGCATCGCGCCCGTCACGACCAGCGGCTTGACCGGGTCGAGCACCGCGTGCAGGAAAAACGCGGTTTCCTCCAGCGTGTCGGTGCCGTGCGTGACGACCAGGCCGCACACATCGGCCTGCCCCAGCCAGTGTTCAGCGCGGCGCGCCAGCGCGAGCCACAGGGCTTCGTCCATGTCCTTGCTGTCGACCTGTGCGACTTGCTCGGTCTCTAGCGTGCAGCCGGTCGGCAGCCCCAGTCCGCTAGCCAAGGCGGCGATCGGCACATCGCC
>JAKONS010000019.1 GCA_022701845.1 Burkholderiaceae bacterium | reverse complement strand
CTGTTGACGATGCTCATCACCGCCATCCGCACCGCGATGCCGAAGGTCACCTGCGGCAGGATCACGCTCTGCCCGCCGTCGACCACCGCCGAATCGATCTCGACCCCGCGGTTGATCGGCCCCGGGTGCATCACGATCGCGTCGGGCTTGGCCAGGCGCAGCTTCTCGGGCGTCAGGCCGAAGTGCTTGAAGTACTCCTGCGCCGACGGCAGCATGGCGCCGGTCATGCGCTCGTTCTGCAGCCGCAGCATGATGATCACGTCGGCGTCGCGGATGCCGTCCTCGAGGTTGTGGAACACCCGCACGCCCATCTGCGCCATGTCGCTCGGCACCAGCGTCTTCGGCCCCACCACCCGCACCTCGGGGCAGCCGAGCGTGGTCAGGCCGTGGATGTCGGAGCGGGCCACCCGCGAGTGCAGCACGTCGCCCACGATCGCCACGGTGAGGTTGGAGAAATCCTTCTTGTAGTGGCGGATGGTGAACATGTCGAGCAGCCCCTGGGTGGGGTGCGCATGGCGCCCGTCGCCGGCGTTGATCACATGCACATGCGGCGCCACATGCTGGGCGATCAGGTAGGGCGCGCCCGACTCGCTGTGCCGCACCACGAACACGTCGGCGGCCATCGCCGACAGGTTGGCGATGGTGTCGAGCAGCGATTCGCCCTTGCTGGCCGACGAGCGCGCGATGTCGAGGTTGATGACGTCGGCCGACAGCCGCTTGGCCGCGATCTCGAAGGTGGTGCGGGTGCGGGTGCTGTTCTCGAAGAACAGGTTGAACACGCTCTTGCCGCGCAGCAGCGGCACCTTCTTGACCTCGCGGTCGTTCACGCTGGTGAAGTTGCCGGCGGTGTCGAGGATGTGGGTGACGATGTCCTTCGGCAATCCTTCGATGGACAGCAGATGGATCAGCTCGCCGTGCTGGTTGAGTTGCGGGTTGCGTCGGGCCAGCATGTCAGGCGCGCTCCACCTGGAAGGTGAACTTGCCGCCGGCTCCGGGCTCCCGGCCCAGCGCCAGCTGCTGGCCGGCCGGCAAGGTGACCCGGGCGGCGGCGAAGTCAGCCTGCACCGGCAGCTCGCGGCCGCCGCGGTCGACCAGCACCGCCAGCTTCACGCTGGCCGGGCGGCCGTAGTCGAACAGCTCGTTCAACACCGCGCGGATGGTGCGGCCGGTGTAGAGCACGTCATCGAGCAGCACCACGTCGGCGCCGTCGACATCGAAGGGCAGCGTGGTGTGCGCGCCGGCGGCCAGGCCGCGCTGGGCGAAATCGTCGCGGTGCATCGACGACGAGATCACGCCGGGCGCGTCGGGCAGGCCGAGCGCGGGCTGCAACCGCTCGGCCAGCCACACGCCGCCCGACGCGATGCCGACCAGCCGGGTGCGCGGGGTGAGCAGGCCGCGCACGCCGCGCGCCAGCTCGCCGTAGAGCGCCTCGGCGTCGAGGAACAGGGCGCCGGGCGCGCCGTGGGAGGGGATGCTCAATCGAGGCTCCTGAGGAATTGTTCGAGGATGATGCAGGCCGATGCGGCGTCGGCATCGCGGGCACCCTGGGCGAGCGCCTCGGTGGTGCTGTAGCGCTCGTCCACCTCGAACACCGGCAGGCCGAAGCGGCCGTGCAGCTGGCGCGCGAAGCGGCGCGCCTTGAGCGTGTTCTCGTGTTCGGCGCCGTCGGGGTGGAACGGCACGCCCACCACCAGCGCGTCGGGCTGCCACTCCTTGATGCGGGCGGCGATGGGTGCGAAGCGGGCATCGCCCTCGGCCTTCACCGTGGCCTGCGGCGTGGCGGTTTTCATCAGCCGGTTGCCGCTGGCCACGCCGGTGCGTTTCTGGCCGTAGTCGAAAGCGAGGAAGGTCTGGGCGCCGGCGGGGACTTGCACAACGGCCGGGCCGTTCATGCGTGGCCTGCCTCGGGCGAAATCATCCAGGACTCCAGGCCCAGCAGCTTCAGCGCCACGTCGTAGCGCTTCTCCACCGGGGTCTCGAAGATCACCGCCAGGTCGGCGCCCACGGTGAGCCAGCTGTTCTCGGCCAGCTCGCTCTCCAGCTGGCCCTCGCCCCAGGAGGAATACCCCAGGGTGACCAGCACCCGCTTCGGGCCGGCGCCGGTGGAGATCGCTTCGAGCACGTCCTTCGAGGTGGTCATCTCCAGCCCGCCGGGAATCGTCATGGTCGAGGCGTAGACCGATTCGTCGGCCGGCACGCCCACCGCGTCGACCGCGTCGTGCAGCACGAAGCCGCGTTCGGTCTGCACCGGGCCGCCGTTGAACACCAGCGTGTCCTTGAGGTCGATGCGGCCGAGCGACAGGTCGACCTTGTCGAACAGCTTCTTCAGGTTGATGTCGCTGGGCTTGTTGATGATGAGCCCCAGCGCGCCCTTGGGGCTGTGCTCGCACAGGTAGATCACGCTGCGCACGAACGGGGCGTCTTCGAGCCCCGGCATGGCGATCAGGAAGTGATGCGTCAGGTTGATGGAGGCAGAATCGGCAGACATGGCCCGATTTTAGGCCCGCCAGAAAACGCCCTTTCGATGGACAAGAAGTATTCCGCCGGCCTCGTCTGGTTTCGGCGCGACCTGCGCTGCGACGACCACGCCGCCCTCCACCATGCGCTGCGCGCCTGCGAAAAGGTGTATTGCACCTTCGTGTTCGACACCGCCATCCTCGACGAACTGCCACGCGCCGACCGGCGGGTGGAATTCATCCAGGGCTCGGTCGTCGAGCTCGACAAGGGCCTGCGCGCCCTGGCCGGCAAGGAGGACGCCGGCCTGATCTGCCTGCACGGCAAGGCCCAGACGGTACTGCCGCACCTGGCCCGCGACCTGGCGGTGCAGGCGGTGTTCGCCAGCCACGACGAGGACCCCTACGCCGTCGAGCGCGACGCCCAGGTGCTGGGCGCGCTGGCCAATGCCGGCATCGTGCTGCACCTGGCCAAGGACCACACGGTGTTCGAGCGCGACGAGGTGCTGACCCAGTCGCTCACCGTCTTCAGCGTGTTCACCCCCTACAAGCGCGCCTGGCTGAAGAAGCTGGCCGCCGACAGCTTCTACCTGCGCGCCTACCCGATCGAGAAACACGCCGGCGCCCTGGTCGGCCGGCCGGAGCGTTTCCGCGAGGCGGTGCCGCCGCTGAAGGCGCTGGGTTTCGAGCCCACCAACCTCAAGGAGCTGGGCATTCCGGTCGGCATGCACGGCGGCAAGCAGCTGTGGGACGACTTCATCGACCGCATCGACGACTATGACGCGACGCGCAATTTCCCCGGCGTGAAGGGCCCCAGCTACCTGGGGGTGCACCTGCGCTTCGGCACGGTGTCGGTGCGGGCGCTGGCCGCGGCCGCCTACAAGAAGATGCAGCACGGCAGCAAGGGCGCCGAGACCTGGCTGAGCGAGCTGGTGTGGCGCGACTTCTTCTTTCAGGTGCTGCATCACAAGCCGCATGTGGTGAAGGGCGCCTACCGGCCGGAATACGACGCGCTGAAGTGGGAACACGGCAAGCAGGCCGATGCCAACTTCAAGGCCTGGTGCGAGGGGCGCACCGGTTATCCGCTGGTGGACGCGGCGATGCTGCAGATCAACCAGACCGGTTACATGCACAACCGGCTGCGCATGGTGACCGCGAGTTTCCTCATCAAGGACCTGGGCATCGACTGGCGGCGGGGCGAGGCGTATTTCGCCGAGCACTTGAACGATTTCGAGTTGTCGAGCAACAACGGAAACTGGCAGTGGGCGGCATCGACCGGCTGCGATGCGCAGCCGTGGTTCCGGATTTTCAATCCGGTGACCCAGAGCCAG
Source organism: Burkholderiaceae bacterium (assembly GCA_022701845.1). Next base: position 823 of record JAKONS010000019.1, on the reverse strand, counting down.
CGCTTCGACCCGCAGGGGAAATTCATCCGCAAATATCTGCCGCAGCTGGCGAAGCTGTCGGATGCGCAGATCCATGCGCCGTGGAAGGCCACGCCCATCGAGCTGGAAGCGGCCGGGGTGGTGATCGGACGGGATTATCCCGCCGCGATCATCGAGCACGAAGTGGGCCGGGAGAAGTCGCTGGCCCGCTATTCCGCGGTGAAGGGAACCTGATTCAACCGCACAGCAGACCAATATCAGCCGGCGCAGTATCCCTTCACGATGCCCAGCAGCACATCCTCGGCATAGGGCTTGCCCAGGTAATCGCTGGCGCCCAGCGAGAAGGCATATTCCCGGTGCTCGGCCGCCATCCGCGAGGTGATCATCACCACGGGAAGCCCCGCGGTCGCTGCGTCGCCGCGTAAGGTGCGCAGCAGTTCGAAGCCGTCCATGCGCGGCATCTCGATGTCCGACAGCACCACCGCCGGCATCTCCTCCTTCACCCGCTCCAGCGCCTGCAGGCCGTCGGCTGCCAGCGCCACCCGGTAGCCCTCGCGCCGCAGCAGGCGCTGGGTCACCCGCCGCACGGTGATCGAGTCGTCGACCACCAGCACCAGCGGCACCTGCGCTCCGGCGTCCGGCGGTGCATCGACGATGGCCGCGCCGGCAGCGCCGGTGCGAATGCGCTCGCCGTACACGTTGACCAGTGCCACCGGGTTGTAGACCAGCACCACCGCCCCCGAGGGCAGCACCGTCATCGCCGACAGCCCCGGCAGCCGCGCCAGCTGCGGCCCCAGGTTCTTCACCACCACTTCCTGCTGGCCCAGCAGTTCGTCGACATGCA
>JAKONS010000017.1 GCA_022701845.1 Burkholderiaceae bacterium | reverse complement strand
AGGCACGCCCCCGCATCGGCTATTTCGTGCGTGCTCCGGCGGTACTGGCATTACCTGCCGCGCGCGAGCCGGAGCTGCACCACTCGCCCGAGGTCGATGCATCGCCTTTCAGCGGCATCAATCCGCGTATATCGCTGTTTTTGGAAAAGGCGCGGCAGGCCCATGTCCGGGTCGATCTGGGTACGGCGATGCCGGCCGCCGAATTGTTCGATGCCGCCACCCTGAACCGCGCGGCGGTGGCGCTGCTGCGCGAGCAGCCGAACATCCTGCTGCAAGGCGCCACCATCCGCGGCACCCATCCGGAGTTCCAGGCGGCGATGGCGATGCATGCGCTGGCCTGCGGCGTCCGTATCGCGCCGGAAGACGTGATGGCGACGCTGGGCAATTCGGAAGCGGTGAACCTGGCACTGGCGGCGACCACGTCGCCGGGCGACATCGTCGCGGTGGAATCGCCCACCTTTTTCGGTCTGCTCCAGGGCATCGAGACGCAGGGGCTGCGCACGCTGGAAATTCCCAGCAGCCCGCACACCGGAATATCGCTCGAAGCGCTCGAGCTGGCGGTGCAGAACCAGCCGCGTATCAAGGTGGTCATCGTGGTGCCGCATCTGCAGATGCCGACCGGCTGCGTCATGCCGGACAGCCACAAGCAGCGGCTATTGGCGTTCTGTACCGAACACGGCCTGGCGCTGATCGAGGACGACATCTACCGCGACCTGGTCGAGGCGCTGCACCCGGTGCGTCCCATCAAGGCGTGGGATACCGAAGGGCAGGTGATCTACTGCGCATCGTTCAACAAGACCTTCGCGCCCGGCCTGCGCCAGGGCTGGATGAATGCCGGCCGCTGGCACACCCGCGTGCAGATGCTCAAATACGCGCGCACCCGCAATATGCAGAGCTGGTCGCAACTGCTGGCAGCGCGCGGCGTGAATGCGCCGTCCTTCGAGCGTCGACTGCGTGTCTTGCGAGCCGCCCTGCGCACCCAGCGCGAATCGAGCGCGCAGGCCATCGCCACCCACTTTCCGCCGGGTGTCCGGCTGAGCCTGCCGCCCGGCGGCCTCAGCCTGTGGCTGGAGCTCCCGTCGGGGGCTTCGTCGACTCTGCTGCACGAGCAGGCGCTGGCGCGCGGTATCCGTATCGCGCCCGGTCCGATGTTCTCCAACAGCGGACGCTACGAACGATTCATTCGCCTGAGTTGCGGCATGCCGTTCTCGCCGGAGGTGGAGCAGGCTTATCGGGACCTGGGGGCATTGATCCGCGCCATGGTTTGACGGGCCTCGCACAATTACCACACCAGCTGCATGCGGCCGAGCGATGTATAATCCGCGGTTGTCCGCTCCTCATCCTGCCGAGTCTTTTCTGCAGCGTTCCAGAGGGAGCGTATTCACCGGATTTCCACTACGCCCACCAGGCAGCCCGCACGGCTGTCGGCCGATTCGGCCGGGCGCATGACCGGGTTTTCGGACGGAAGCGTCGCCGTGCGCATGTCGCTTCCCCAACAGAGAAAGATTACATGGCAAAAGAGGAACTGATCGAGATGCGTGGAAAGGTGGACGAAGTGCTGCCCGACTCCCGCTATCGCGTCACCCTGGAAAACGGTCACCAACTGGTGGCCTACACCGGCGGCAAGATGCGCCGCCACAACATTCGCGTGATTGCCGGCGATGCGGTATCGCTCGAAATGTCGCCTTACGACCTGAGCAAGGGACGCATCGTGTTCCGTCACATCGCGGGCCGTCCGCCGATGAACCCGAACCGTTGATTCGTCGCTTGCCGCTGGGGGCGTAACGCCCAAAAAAAACGCTGCCTTCGTGCAGCGTTTTTTTTGCCGTCGCTCGGTGTGCGCGGGAATATCGTCAGCGCAGGCGGCAACAAAAAAGCCGCCCGACTTGCGCCGGGCGGCTTTTTCAGGAAAACAGCCGAATCACTTCAGCTTGATTTCCTTGTACTCGACATGCTTGCGAGCCTTCGGGTCGAACTTGGAAATCGACATCTTCTCAGGCATCGTCTTCTTGTTCTTGGTGGTGGTGTAGAAGTGGCCGGTTCCAGCAGTGGATTCCAGCTTGATCTTTTCGCGTCCGCCTTTGGTTGCCATGGTGCAGTGCTCCTAAAGGTTAGGCTTGACCGCGAGCGCGCAGGTCTGCGAGCACGGAGTCGATGCCGTTCTTGTCGATCAGGCGCAGAGCGGCGCTCGAAACACGCAGACGAATCCAGCGGTTTTCGGTCTCGACCCAGAAACGACGGTATTGCAGGTTCGGAAGGAACCGGCGCTTGGTTTTGTTGTTGGCGTGGGAAACATTGTTCCCCGACATCGGGCCTTTGCCCGTTACTGCACATACGCGTGCCATTGAAGTCACTCCGATAGCTAACCGGCTGTGTGAAGGATCTCGACGATCCCGCAAGCAGCCTCACCTCGCCAGGAATGGGTGGCGGTAACCCCGATTTACCGGAAACTCGAAGCCGAAGGACGGCTGCTTGATTCAGCAAAGCCGCCGATTATAGCCCGCCCGCAGAGTGCGCTCAAGACGCGTGCATCACACCAGGCTTTCCTGCTCGAGGAAACGTTGTGCATCGAGTGCCGCCATGCAGCCGGTGCCGGCACTGGTGATGGCCTGGCGGTAGATGTTGTCCTGCACGTCGCCGGCCGCGAAGACGCCCGGCACGCTGGTCATGGTGGCGAAGCCCTGCAGACCCGAGCGGGTGAGGAGGTAGCCGTCCTTCATGTCGAGCTGGTTCTGGAACAGCTCGGTGTTGGGATGGTGTCCGATGGCGATGAAGCAGCCCTGTAGCTTGATGTCCTCGGTGGTGCCGCTGACCATGTGTTTAAGCCGTACGCCGGTCACGCCGCCGGTATCGCCCAGCACCTCGTCGAGCACGCTGTGCACCTTGAGTTCGATCTTGCCAGCGGCGACCTTCTCGGCCACCTTGTCCAGCATGATGGGTTCGGCGCGGAACTTGTCGCGGCGGTGCACCAGGTAGACCTTGCTGGCGATGCCGCTCAGGTAGAGCGCCTCTTCCACGGCCGTGTTGCCGCCGCCGACCACGCACACCTCCTGGTCGCGGTAGAAGAAGCCGTCGCAGGTGGCGCAGCCGGATACGCCGCGGCCCATGAACGCCTGCTCGGACGGCAGGCCCAGGTATTTGGCCGACGCACCGGTCGCGATGATCAGCGTATCGCAGGTGTATTCGCCGCCGTCGCCGGTCAGCCTGAACGGGCGCTGGCTGAAGTCGACCTTGTTGATGTGGTCGAAGACGATCTTGGTATTGAAGCGCTCCGCATGCTCCAGGAAGCGCTGCATCAGTTCCGGGCCCTGCACGCCGTGCACGTCGGCGGGCCAGTTGTCGACCTCGGTGGTGGTCATCAGCTGGCCGCCCTGGGCCATGCCGGTGATGAGCAGCGGCGCCAGATTGGCGCGTGCCGCATAGACGGCGGCGGTGTAGCCGGCGGGGCCGGAGCCGAGGATCAGGACTTTGGCGTGCTGGACAGTGGACATAATCAGATGGTGTTGGGTGTGCGGGAAGCCGCGCGAGGCGCGCAGTATGACCAATCGTCAGGTGCGGCGGGCATCGCGGGAATTCAATCGGCGCACCGACGGCCTATCGCCACAATTGTAGAAATCGATCTTTCCAGGACGAACGCCATGGCCATGGTTTCCGACCTCGATCTGCTGCGCAGAGTGCCGCTTTTCGCGTTGTTGACAGCCGACCAGGCGCAATTCCTGGCGAGCGCGGTTTCCAAACGCCGGTTTCGGCGCGGCGAAATCCTGGTCGAGCGCGGCCAGCGGTCCGCCGATCTGTACATGCTGATTTCCGGTCGCGCCCGTGTCGTGACCTCGGACGAGCGCGGGCGCGAGGTGATCTTCGCCAGCCTGCGCCCGGGCGACCCGGTGGGCGAGATGAGCCTGATCGACGGCGAGCCGCATTCGGCCACGGTGCGCGCCGAAATGCAGACCGACACCCTGGTGCTCGACCGCGAGGCTTTCCTGCACTGCCTGCCGCCGGAGGGATCGGTGGGCCGCTCGGTGCTGGTCGGCTTGGTCAGGCGGCTGCGCAACGCCGACCGCACGATCGAGTCGCTGGCCTTGATGGATGTCTACGGCCGGGTGGCCCGGGTGCTCATCGACGGCGCGGTGCGGACGGCCGACGGTGTCGGCCTGGTGACCGAGAAGCGCTCGCGGCAGGACATCGCGAAGATGGTCGGCGCGTCGCGCGAGATGGTCAGCCGGGTCATGAAGGACCTGGAGGAGCGTGGTTTCGTGGAGGTGCTCGAGGACGGATCGATGCAGGTCTACGAAGGGCGGCTGGTCGACGTATCCGGCACCAAAGATCCCGAAGAAGCAGCCGGGAACGCGTAAGCGTTCGGGTAAGCTTGTCCGCGCTCACATATGACTTATTCACTCGAAAAACTCAACGCGCGCAGCGCCAAGACCAAGGCGCCGGAACGCGGCGCCGTCGGTGGCTTCGCCCATGAACTCGCCCTGCTCGTCGGTCTCGTCGCGATGGCTTTCTGGCTGATCGCCATGCTCAGCTATTCCGCGCGCGATCCGGCCTGGTCGACCACCGGTGTGCCGGGGATGACGTCGGTGGCGAACTGGGGCGGCCGCATCGGCGCGGTGCTGGCCGATGCCAGCTATTTCCTGCTCGGCTTCTCGGTGTGGTGGTGCTTCGCCGCCGCGGTGCGGGCCTGGCTGACGTCGCTGGCGCGCTGGATGCGGGGCGGCACCGCGGCAGAAGGGCCGCGCACCTGGACGGCGCACCGGATCGCCTTCTGGATCGGGCTGGTGCTGCTGCTGGGTTCGAGCACCGCGCTCGAGTGGACACGGCTCTACCGGTTCGAGGAGATGCTGCCCGGCCGACACTCGGGCGGCGTGCTCGGCTTCGTGACCGGCCCCGCCGCGATGCGTTGGCTGGGCTTCGTCGGCTCCGGCTTGTTGTGCATCGTGCTGATGGTGGCGGGCTCGGCGTTGGTGTTCCGGTTCTCCTGGGGCCAGCTGGCCGAGCGGCTCGGTGCGCGGCTGCATGCGCTGGTGCAGACCCGGCGCGAGCAACGGGAAATCGCGGAAGACAAGGAGGCCGGCAAGCGCGCGGCCCGCGAGCGCGAAGAGATCGTCATCGAGGAGCGCGCCGAGATCGACCACCATCCGGTGCGCACGCCATCGCCGCCGGTACTCACCGAGCCACTCGTGGCCGCGGAGCCGGCGCGCAGCGAACGTGTTGCCAAGGAACGCCAGAAGCCGCTCTTCAACGAGATGCCCGACAGCCACCTGCCGCAGATCGATCTGCTGGACGCGGCGCTGCAGCGCCAGGAGACGGTCGCGCCGGAGACGCTGGAGATGACCAGCCGGATGATCGAGAAGAAGCTCAAGGATTTCGGCGTGCAGGTGCATGTGATCGCCGCCTCGCCGGGGCCGGTCATCACCCGCTACGAGATCGAGCCGGCCGTCGGTGTGAAGGGCTCGCAGGTGGTGGGCCTGGCCAAGGATCTGGCGCGCTCCCTGTCGCTGGTGTCGATCCGGGTGGTGGAGACGGTGCCCGGCAAGAACTTCATGGCGCTGGAGCTGCCCAACGCCAAGCGCCAGACGATCAAGCTCTCCGAAATCCTCGGGTCGCAGGTCTACCACGAGGCGAAGTCGATGCTGACCATCGCGCTCGGCAAGGACATCGTCGGCAATCCGGTGGTGGCCGACCTGGCCAAGATGCCGCACGTGCTGGTGGCCGGTACCACCGGTTCGGGCAAGTCGGTCGGCATCAACGCGATGATCCTCAGCCTGCTCTACAAGGCCGATGCGCGCGACGTCAGGCTGCTGATGATCGACCCGAAGATGCTCGAGATGTCGGTGTACGAAGGCATTCCGCACCTGCTGGCGCCGGTGGTCACCGACATGCGCCAGGCGGCGCACGGGCTCAACTGGTGCGTGGCCGAGATGGAGCGCCGCTACAAGCTGATGAGCAAGCTGGGCGTGCGCAACCTGGCGGGCTACAACGTCAAGCTCGACGAGGCCAAGGCGCGCGAGGAGTTCATCTACAACCCGTTCAGCCTGACGCCCGATTCGCCCGAGCCGCTGGACCGTCTGCCGCACATCGTGGTGGTGATCGACGAGCTGGCCGACCTGATGATGGTGGTCGGCAAGAAGATCGAGGAGCTGATCGCTCGCCTGGCGCAGAAGGCGCGCGCTGCCGGCATCCACCTGGTGCTGGCCACCCAGCGCCCGAGCGTGGACGTGATCACCGGCCTGATCAAGGCCAACATCCCCACCCGCATCGCGTTCTCGGTGGGCTCCAAGATCGACAGCCGCACCATCCTCGACCAGATGGGCGCCGAAGCGCTGCTGGGCATGGGCGACATGCT
>JAKONS010000199.1 GCA_022701845.1 Burkholderiaceae bacterium | reverse complement strand
ACAAGCTGCAGTGGGCCGACGAGCACATGAAGCTGTATGCGCTGCAGCAGTCGTGCAGCACGCTCGGCAACGTCGCGCTCAACATCGACCGGGTGCGCCAGTTCGCCAAAAGCATGCCGGCGCTGCGACGCGCGGTGCGCAGGCTGCGCGGCCGGCCCGACAGCGCCGACTGAGGGCGCGTCCTCAGGGCGCGGCCTGCGCGGTCCAGTACTCGATCGCGGCGCCCACCGTCATCACCTGGCAGCCCGAGGCCAGCGCCTGGCGCACCGCCGTCCGCAGCTCGGCCGGGGTGCAGCCGAACGGGCCCGCATCGTCCTGCACCTCGTGGGTGTTCACCACCAGCCAGCCGCGCTGGTTGGCGGCGATCGCCAGCCGCTCGATATAGCTCACGCCGTCGGGCTGGCTGCGGTAGAGCCGGTGGGTGCGCAGCGCGTTCAGGTCGGCCTCGCCCACATGCGTGCCGCCGCCGGTGGCCCGCGACGAGCGATAGCGCCGCGCGCAGTCGTGCTTGGCGCCCAGGTTCACCCCGCCGAACGGATAGGCGAAATCGAGCGCCGCCATGTCCACCCCCAGCCCGCGCAGGAACGACGCGCTGCGGTCGAACTCCTGCCGCCGCCCGGCGGAATTCAGCCGGTCGACATGCACATGCGAAAAACTGTGCGCCCCCAGCTGATGCCCGTTGCCCAGCAGCGTGCGCAGCGCCCCCTCCGAATGGCAGCGCAGCCCTTCCTCCACCCCGTCGGTCAGCCCGCCCGCCACATAGAACGTGCCCCGCACCCCGTGCGCCTCCAGCGCCGCCGCCCCCGCGATGCAGGCCGACAGCGGCGCATCGTCGAAGCTGAAACTCACCACCCCGGAATTCCCCCGCAGCGGCATCAACCGCCGATCCGTATACCGCGACAGATACCGGCTGGCGCGAGCAGCAATGGACATCATCTCAACCTCCAGTTAACCACCACCCACCCCCGGCGAGCGCAGCGAAGCCCGATGTGGAACGCCGCCGGGCCGGCTCTGCCGGACGGCCAGCGTTGCCCCCGGCCGGGGGGAGGCGGCCACACGCAGTGGGCAAGCCTGGGGGCGAGTCATTGAATTCTGTCGTAGCGCATGTTGTCGAGCAGCGTGCGCGCCCGGTTCGCCCCCTGCAGGTTCTCGAAGGTGTACGACACCCCCAGCTGCAGGCTCCTGCGGCTGAACTCGCCCAGTGAACTGACCGTCGGATCCGGCTCGTAGCGCTCGCGGGCGTACTCGCCGCGCAGCAGCACCCGCTGCGTCGGCGCGTATTCCAGCCGCGCGCCCACCCGCATCACCCGGTCGTTGCCGCCGGTGGCGCCGCCCGGCGTGTTGGCCAGGCTCTGGTAGCGCTGCTGCTCGTAGGAGCCGTTCAAAATCACCCGCGTCTTCGGCGTCATGTCGTACTGCGCCCGGCCTTCCAGCCCGGTCGAGATCACATACAGCCGGATGTCGGCCTGCGAGTTGCTCTGCGGCTGGCGGTAGCCGCGCAGCGACAGATAGGTCTTGGGCGACACCCGCCAGTCGATGCCGGTGCTCAGCGAGACCAGGCTGGTGTCGCGGTTCGACAGGCTGGCGAAGCTGCGGTCGAGCTTGCCGACGCGGCCGAACAAAATGGTGCTGTCGGTATAGCGCCAGGCCACGTCGACGAAGCCTTCCCGGTCGGTATAGCCCGAGTCGATGCTGGCGATGTCGGCGGCGTTGCGATTGGGAAACCGCACATCGGCCTGGCGCACGCCCACCCGGAAGGTGGAGCGGCGCCCGGAGGTGTAGCTCAGCGCCAGCTGCAGGCCGCGGTCTTCCCGGTTGTAGCGCTCGGCCAGGCCGGCGTCGTCGTAGTTCAGGGTGTTGCGGGTGTAGGTCACCGGCAGCTCCAGGTCGGGCGTGATGCGCAGCGCCAGCTCGGCCACGTCCTGGGTGGCGCGCGGGGTCTCCGGGCGGGTGAAGAAACCGCCGTAGTAGTTGTACAGCCGCTCGTCGTAGCGATGCCGGAACCGGCCGCGCAGCACCTGGCCGTATTCCCACTGGTACTGCGCGTCGAGCTGGGTCTGGGTGTGGTCGAGCTGGTTGAGCGCGTCGTAGTGCTTGCGCGAGGCGGCCGCCCCCACCGCCAGGAAACTGCGGTCGCTCGGCAGCGGCATGCGAAACGCGGCGCCGATGTCGGTCGACGTCACCCGGTCGCTGCGCCGCAGCGGATCGGCGCTGCCCTCGGGCAGCAGAAACGGGTTGTCGACCGACTGCAACGTCTCGCCGGCCTGCACCGCCACCTCGGTGGTGGCGCTGCCGCCCACCGGCACGCAGAACACGGCCAGACAGAAAAGCGCACGGCGCCGCATCAGGCTCACTGCAGGACCACCTCGTACCAGAGGCTGGCCTGGCCGGATTCCGCCTGGATCGGCAGGCGCACCTGGCCGCCCTCCACCTTCACCTGGTCGGCGCGCAGCGCGGCCAGGCGGCGCCCGGCGCCGTCCAGCGGATACACCGTGGCCGCCTTCGCGCTGCTGGCGAAGCGCAGCTCGGCCGGCACCCGCTCCACCCACACCGGCCCGGTGGCGTCGCGCGAGCCCGAGGGCTGGCCGGGCGAGGCCGGATCGGGCTCGAAGGTCCAGAAGGCGCGGTCGCCCTTGTAGGGCACCAGGTCGACCGGCCGCTTCGGCAGCGAGCCCGGCTGGGTGCCGCGCACCGCGCCCGAGACCGACACCAGCAGCTGGCGCGCATCGGCCAGCGGCCGGTTGTCCAGGCTGGTCAGCAGCACGCTGGCCATGCCGCGGTTTTCCTTCGGCCCGGCGCCGGCCACCCGCAGGCTCAGCTGCGCCGAGGCGTCGCCCAGCGACTGGCCGGCGCCCACGTTGCCGAAGAAGCCGCGCGCCTGCGCAGCGCGCAGCAGCAGCGTGCCGCGGCCGCGGTCGGATTCGAGCGCCGGGGTGGCGGCCGGCGCAGCGGGCACCGGCTGCCAGCCGGTGGCGCGGGTCGACACGCTGATCTGCCGCTGCAGCGCCATCTCCGGCGCGACGCCGGTGCGCTGCTTCAGCCAGGCGTCCATGGCCCAGCGGTCGGCATCGGCGGCAATGCCCAGGCGGCCGGTCAGCGGCAGGCCGATCGGCGGCGCCGCCGGCAGCGCCGGCACCAGCGGCAGGCGGAACAGCTGCGCGGCCGCGCCCACCATCGCATAGCGGCCCCAGTCGCCCGACAGGGTGAAGCTGACCGGCACGTCGTTCCAGATGTCGCCGTCGGCATAGTCGAACAGGAACAGGCCGTCCCAGTCCTGCTGCGCGGCAAAGGCGGCCAGGATCGGCGCGCCCATGCCGCCCTGCCGGTTGGGAAACGGCACGCTGACCTCGCTGGCCACGAAGGGCTTGGCGGCATCGCGCCAGTACGACATCACCAGCATGCGGTCGAGCTGCGGCGGTGCCGCCGGCGAGCTGTCGCGGATGCGCCAGTTCAGCGGGTTCCAGTCGTCGCCGGGGAAATCCGGATGGTCGCCGTAGTAGTGGGTGTCGAGCCAGTCCATGTTGACGCTGGCGTCGTGGGTGAGCGGGCCGCCGTAGTCCATCTGGGTGCCGGTGACCGGCACCAGCGCATCGGTCTCCTCGTGCACCGCGCGACGCATGCGCTCGAAATAGGCGCGGTCGGTGTCGGCCAGGAACAGCAGGAAGTCGCGGGTGCGGCGCGGCCGGCCGGTGGGTTCGGCCTCCTGCGCCTGCGCGGTGCCGCTGCCCCACCACTGGCGGGCCAGGTCGCGGGCGTGGCGGTCGATCTTGTCCTGCAGCCGGCCCAGCTTGCCGGGCACCGCCTGGTCGTCGCCGGGCATCGGCAGGTCGATCGGGCCGTCGGCCTGCGGGCAGCCGCCCCAGGCCTTGCAGGCCGCCGCCGCCGAGCCGTAGCGCGCCACCGCCCAGCGCGCCCACTGGCCGCGCAGCTCGGGCTCGTAGGCGCGCGGCACCGCGGCGCTCCACTCGCGCCGGCGCCAGGCCGCCAGCAGCGACGATTCGTTGCTCACCTCGACCAGCGCCAGCGCCGGGTTGGCGCGCAGCCCCAGGGCGCGCACCAGGCCGCGGGCGTAGCGCTCCTGCAGCTCCACCATGCGCGGGGTGTACATGTAGAGCGGCGAGGTGTAGGGCGCCGATGCCGCGCCGCCGTCCATCGGCGGCACCTGGTCGATGCCGGGCCGGAAGCGATAGCCCACCCGCAGGTTCAGGTCCACATACAGGCCCTCGGCCGCCAGCACGCCGATCAGGTGGCGCAGGCGCATCAGCGCGTCGGGGTTGAAGGTGGGGAACGGCCCCGGCAGCAGCACGCTGCGCGGCGGGTTGGCGCGGGTGTCGGGGAAGGTGTCCATGTGGTGCAGGCGCACCGCGTTGAAACCCAGCTTGCGCAGCCGCTTGGCCAGCCGCGTCGCGTCGCGGTCCGACGGGAAGTTGGCGGCGAACGACAGGTTCACCCCGAACAGCCGCACCCGCTGGTCGTCGGCGGTGCCGGGCCTGCCGTCTGCGCCCACCGCCACCAGGTGGCCGCCGTGCGCGGCGATGCGCGCGGCCGCGTCGAGCGGGCGGTTCATCGCCGAACGGTCGGGGGCGCCCGCCAGCGCGTCCTCGTCCACCGCGAAGCGGAAAAAGGGCACGCCCGCGGCGTCGGAGACGAAGGTGGCCGGCGGCACCACCGGCTGCGCCTGCGCGGCGGCGGTGCCGAGCAAAACCGGCAGCAGGAGGGCCAGCAGCAGGAAGGCGCGTGTCGCGCGAAGCAGGGCGGCGAGCCTCATCGGATGGTCCTTCGTGCCATGCCGACCGGGGTCGGGACCGCGGCCGGGGTGTCTTCCGGCGGCCGGTACTGCGCCATCGCCACCTGCGAGGAGACGCTGCCGGCCGAGTAGAAGAACAGGATGTTGTAGAACAGCGCGCCGCGGAACAGCTCGCTCTCGGTGGTGTTGGCGATCAGCAGCAGCACGAAGAACACGCAGTGCATCGCGCCCTCCTCCCGGTCGATCTGCAGCAGCCGGCCCAGCAGCACCGCATGCCGCGCGAACACGCACAGCGCCAGCCCCAGGCCCACCAGGCCCAGCTCGTTGACCACGTCCAGGTAGCCGTTGTGCGACTGCAGCGGCGTCCAGTAGAGGTAGTCGGCGATGTACTGCGACGGCCCGCCCTCGCCCAGCCAGAAGCCGCCGTAGCCGGTGCCCAGCACCGGGTGGCGCTGCGCCTCGGTCAGCACCATCTGCCAGATGTCGGTGCGGCCGGTGAGGTCGGAGCTCTTGCCGAACAGCGCGCCGATGTTGCCGGCGATGTCGTCCCAGGTCGGCAGCCGGCCGGTCACCAGGTGGAACACATGCACCGCCAGCGCGATCGCCGCCAGCGCCGCCAGGCCCAGCACCCAGCCGGGCTGGCGCAGGGTGAGGTACTGCCGGCGCATGCCCAGGTAGAGCGCCGCGCCGATGCAGAACACCAGCAGCGAGGTGCTGCTCTTGGCCATCACCAGCATGCCCAGGCTGAACAGCAGCGCGCCGGCGCACACCGAACGCGGCAGGCGCCGGGGGTCGATGCATTCGCGCAGCCACAGCAAGGCGCAGATCGCCGCCGCCTGGCCGGTGGTGTTCTTCTGCAGGAACAGGCCGCGCCAGGCGTTGCCCAGCTGGGTGTCGATGCCGACCCGCGGGTTCAGCACCACCACGAACAGCGAGATCACCAGCAGCAGGGTGAGCGTGCCCATCAGCACTTCCAGCACCTGCCGCGAGCCGCCCACCGGCGGCGCGATGGCCAGGCCCACCAGGAAGAAGCCGGCCAGTTGCGAGCCGCGCTTGAGCGTCACCACCGGATAGCCCGACCAGGCCGCCGAGCCCAGCGCGAACAGCACGAAGCCGAGCAGGAACAGGTTCGAGCGGCGCAGCCGCAGGATCGTCCACTGCGGATGGCGCCAGGCCAGCCAGGCGCCGGCCAGGAAGATCGAGCCGAATTCGATCTGGGTGAAGATCGATCCCTGCGAGAAGTCGTAGTCGAGGTCGTCGATCGACCAGCGGAAGTTCGACGGCAGGAAGCAGAAGATGAAGCTCGCCGCCACCAGCGCACGGATCAGCCAGCGCTCACGCGGACCGGCGATGCCGCTGTGCGCGGCGTCGCCGGCGCCGGGGCCGTAGTTGTCAACCGCCGTATTCATGGTAGCGATGGCCCGCCAGGGCGCTGAGTTTGCCGAGCTGCCCGCAGGTCGTGCGCAGCCAGCGGAAGGATCGGATGCGCGAGAACGCGAACAGCGCCGCGGCCAGCGTGGCGGCCACCAGCAACTGCGCCAGCGCGCGCAGGCCCAGCGTGCCGGCGCGCAGCGCCCAGGCGGTACCGCGCAGTTCGTGGATCTCCGACACCATGTAGGTCTGCCCCAGCCGGTAGGACCGGCGCAGCAGCCAGGCCGCGGTGGCACGCGCCAGCGGCACTTCTTCCTGCACCGTGGCCTCGTCGCACCACACGAACACCGCACCGCGCGCCAGCAGCGTGCGAAACAGCACCGTGTCCTCGGCGCCGGTACGGCCGAAGGCCACGTCGAACGGCGCCGCGCCCAGCGACCGCACGGTGGCGGCGCGCAGCAGCACGTTGCCGGTGCGCGCATCGCGGGTGCCGATGCGGGTGCCGGTGGCGAAACGCGGCCGGTCGAAGAAGCCGCCCAGGCGCAGCCAGTCGGGCATGCCGGGCAGGTAGCGCGGCAGCACCGGCGCGAACACCGCGTCGGCCGCATGCGCCCGCTGCGCCGCGCGCAGGGTGTCGAGCCAGCCCGGGTCGGGCGACTCGTCGTCGTCGATGAAGGCCAGCCAGGGCGCGCGCGCCGCGCCCACCACCGCGTTGCGGGCCGCGGCGATGTTGGGCACCGGCACCTCCAGCGCGCGCAGCGGCAGCCGGGCCGACCAGGCCGCCAGCACCTCGCGCGCCGAATGCGCCGGGTCGTTGTCGGCCACCACGAATTCCACCCCGGCGTGCGGCCCGATCTGCCGCTCCAGCTCGGCCAGCAGCACCGCCAGCAGGGCCGGCCGCTTGAAGGTGCAGATGCAGACGCTGACCTGCGGCAGGTCGTCGTCGTCGGTCGCGGGCAGCGGGAGCGCGCTCATCGTCAGGCTCCGGACGCCGTGGCGGGCGATGGCGATGGCGAGGCGGACGGCGGCTCGGCCGGCGTGCGCATCGCGTCGCGCCGCGCGCTCGGCAGCAGCACCGCCCAGATCAGCAGCAGATCCAGCAGCTCGACCAGCGCCAGCGCCGCCACCGCGCCCCACACGCCCCAGCGCGGCACCGCATAGCTGGTGGCCACCAGCACCACCACCAGGCACATCGCGCCGCTCACCAGCAGCATGCGGTAGCGGTCGCCGCTGGTCAGCAGCGAGGAGCCGATCGAGCGCGCGCCGTACAGCGCGAAATACACCGTCCAGGCCAGCACCAGCGGCTCCAGCCCGGCATATTTGGCGCCCAGCACATGGGTCTCCAGCCAGGGCAGCAGCGCCCACAGCAGCGCGCCGTAGACCACGCTCAGCAGCTCGACGCCGGCCACCGACAGCAGGGTGTAGCGGTCGAGCGCGCGCATCTCGCGCTGTTTCAGGAGCCGGGTCATGTGCGGCCGCGCCACCCGCGACCAGGCCAGCACGCACAGCGACAGCGGCATCAGCAGCAGCCGCGAGGCGTTCAGGTCGGCCGACGCGTCCAGGCCCAGCCAGAGTGCCGCCAGGTAGAGATAGCTGTAGTTGGTGAGCCAGGCCATCAGCGCGCCGGGCAGCGCCCATTTGCCGCGTGCCCACACCGCCGCGATCGCTTCCCTGTGGCCCAGCCTGCCGTCGCCGCCGTCGAGCGGGCGCAGCGAGAGCGCCGCCAGGTTGGCCAGGCCCAGCACCAGCATCACCGCCGGCAGGCTCATCGCACCGGCCGCCGCCAGCGCGCCGATGCCGATCGCCACCGCCACCGCGTACCAGCCGTCCATGCGCAGCACAGCGCGCGCGCGGCCTTCGATGAAACCCACGCTGCGGCCGAATTCCCGCAGCGCGCCGGCCCACACGTAGATGGAAAAGGCGATGCCCAGCAGCACCGGATGCGCATCCAGCTGCAGCCAGCCCACCACCACCGCGGTCACCACGCCCGAGGCCGCCGCCAGCGCCGCGGCCAGCCGCCGCTGGTAGCGGTCGAGATGGCCGAGCAGCGCCCGGCGGCGCTCGTCGTCGAGGCCCGGCGCCAGCGTGGTCAGCGGCCCGGTGACCAGCGATTCCAGCAGGGTGGCGGTGAAGATGCCGGCCACATAGAGCTGCGCGTACAGCCCGTAGTGCTCCTTGGTGGCCAGGCGGATCAGCACCAGCCCCAGCGCCAGGTTCAGCGCCGACAGCAGGCCCTGGTCGAACAGCGAGGCGAACGAGTCGAGCAGCAGACGTCGGCCGGTGCGGCCGGGCCGGTCGACCGGTTTCAGCTCCGGCGCAGCCATCGGCGCAGCAGGCCCGGCTTGGCGGCGGCGCGCGGGCGGGCGGCGGCGGCCTGGGGCCCGCTGTCCGGCGCGCGGGCACCGGCGTCGAAGGTGTTGTAGACGATGCCGACCGTCTGCGCGCCCGAGGTCGCCAGCTGCGCCTGGGTGCGTTCCAGGTCTTCCAGCCGGGTCACGTGCTGGCGGCCCACCAGCAGGCACTGGCCGACCTGGCGCGCGATCACCTGCGCATCGGACGACACGCTGGCGCCCGGCGTGTCGACGATGAACACGTCGAAGTCCTCGGCGAAGGAGGTCAGCAGGCGCTCCAGCGCCGGCTCGATCAGGATTTCCAGCGGGTTCGGCGGCTGCGGGCCGGAACCGATCACATGCAGCAGCGGGAAGCCCGGCGCCGGCTCGCCGGCGCTGATCGGCGCGCGGCCAGCCAGCATGGTCGACAGGCCATCCTGCCGGTTCAGGCCGAACCAGTCGCGCTGGCCGCTGCTGCGCAGGTTGGCGTTGACCAGCAGGGTGCGCTTGCCCATCTGCGAATAGGCGATCGCCAGGCTGGCGGCCAGGTAGCTCTTGCCCTCGCCCTCGCCCGGACTGACGATGGCCACCGCCAGCTTGGGCAGGTCCGACAGCCGGATCGACAGCTCGGCGCGCACCCGGCGCACCGCCTCGGCCTCGGCGCTGTAGGGCGCCAGCGCGATCGCCAGCGACGGGTCCAGCCCGGTGCGCGGGCCGGCGCCGGTGGCGTAGCGGAACTGCTGCGACAGCACCGACTGCACATCGGCCTGCGACAGCAGCTTCAGCTGCACCGCGGCTTCGCCGAACCGCAGGCCGGCGGTGCGCTGGCGCTCCACCACCCGCGCCACCTGGTCGTGGGTGAGCAGGCCGGCGTGCACGAAGCGGTCGCCGATCTTGTCGGGCGCCGCGGCCGGCGCCTGGGGCGCGGCGGGGGGCGCGTCAAGATCGGTGCCGAAGTCGTCGGCCGCGACCACGTCGGGCACCACGGCGGCGGACTTCGGCATCACCGGCGGCGGCACCGCATGCGGGCGCGCAGCCGGGCGCTTGACCGGCGGGAAGGCCTTGTCGGCCTCGGGAATGTCGGGGGTCTCGAAGGGATTCATCGCGTCAGCCCGCCATTCCGATCTGGCCCAGCACCGGCAGCCGCAGGCCGCGCACCAGGTCTTCGCGGCTGCGCAGCCGGCGGTTGCCGAACTCCAGCAGCAGCGCCGCGCACAGGCCCAGGATCAGGCCCACCACCAGGCTGGCGGCCAGGCTGCTGGTGACGCGCGGCTTGGACGGCGTGGTCGGCGTCTCGGCTTGGCGGAGCACCGTCAGGTTGACCGCGCTGATGTTGCCGGCCATCAGGATGTCGTCGTATTTCTGGGTGGCCGCGGTGTAG
Organism: Burkholderiaceae bacterium; assembly: GCA_022701845.1. The sequence continues at coordinate 296 of JAKONS010000199.1, read as the reverse complement.
ACCCGCTCGGCGCCGTCGCGCTGGCGCTGGTAGGCCAGCAGCGTGTCGCGCTGGCCCTTCTGCTCCAGCAGCTTCTTCTGGCGCTCCTCGATCAGGCGCTCCACGTCGCGTTGCTGGCCGGCCAGGCGGTCGACGTCGAGGCGGCGGTTGCCCACCGCGGCACGCGCCTCGCGCGCCAGCCGGGCGGCCACCTCGGCGCGCTCGGCCACCACCGCGCGGGTGCGCGGATGGTTCGGGCCGAGCACCGAGCGGGCCTCGGCGATGCGCCGGTCGACGTCGCCCAGGCGCGCCTTCAG
>JAKONS010000002.1 GCA_022701845.1 Burkholderiaceae bacterium | reverse complement strand
GCAGCTGCCCGTTCGCTGCGACCCGCACGCCCGACATGTTGGCCTGCGCCGGCGGCACCAGCACGCAGGCGGTGCCGGCCGAGGCGGCGGTGTCCATCGCTGCGCCGGTCAGGCCGGTGATGTTGCCCGGGCCGTTGCTGAAGGCCGCCGGGTTGGCGCTGCAGCTGCCGTTGGTGGCGCCTGCGACGTTGGTGACCGCGACGGTCACCGTGCAGCTCGCGCCCGCCGGCACTGCGACGCCGGTGACCGTGATGGTCTTGCCGCCCGGTGCGGCCGCGACCACGCCGGCGGCGGTAGCGTTGGCGCAGGTGCCGCCGATGGCCGGCGCGGGCGCCACCACCAGGCTGCTCGGCAGGGTGTCGGTCAGGCCGACAGTGGCGGCCGGGCCGCCGGCCGGACTGGTCAGCGTCAGCACCACAGTGCTCGTGCCGCCGGAAGGAAAGCTCGCCGGATCGAAGCTCTTGGTCAGCAGCGCGGGCGACGTGTTGGTGAAGGTGCAGACGATGTCACGGTTGTTCGTGATCGCGGCCGCGTTCAGCAGCACGCTGCCGCCGCCGTCGGCGCCATAGCTCGGCGTGGCAGTGCCGCCGGTGCCCATGCCGGTACAGCTGGCGTCGGCCAGCGAAAAGCCGCCGGCGGGCGCAGCCTGGACGATGCTGGTGGCGGTGCCGTAATTGGCCACCGACTGCACCGCACCGGCGGCCGGGACGCCGGCTGCGGTGGTGGCGATGGTCTGTGCGGCCAGGCCGTTGGTGCCGGTGTAGTCGAAGCTGCCGGTGCCGCGGTTGGTGACCGATCGGATGGTGACCGTCGGCTTGTCGCAGAACGATGCCGACTGCGCCTGGGCCAGCAGGCCGGTGTAGCCGCCGGTGTCGAGCACCATCAGCGCGATGCTGTTGGCGCCGGCCTTCCAGTCCTTGGCCATGCTGACCTTGAGCGGCGCACCGCTACCGTAGCCGGGCTGGGCCGGTATGCCGGCGGGATCCTGCTGCACCCCGTTGACGAAGATGCCGGACAGCCGGTCATCGGCCAGGAACTCGAACGCAAGCCTGAAACTGGCGGGATCCAGGCGCGGGTCCAGGTTGAAGTCGTAACGGTAGAAGACGTAGTCGCCGATCTTCACCCGGTCGGGCCGCGCCGAGATCCAGGTGGCGTTGCCATAGGCCGAGGGCGACCAGCTCAGGCCCTGCTCTCCCACGATATAGGCGGGCGCCCAATCGGTCACCGTGCCGGGGCCGGTGGACTGGCCGGCGCCGATGGTCCATTGGCTGTCGAGCGCGCCGATCGGCTTGAAGGAGCTGTCGGAGGCGTAGCCGGTGTTGAAGGTGAAAGCATTGGTCGAACAGCTGATCGTCCGGGGCGCCGGCAGCACGAAGCCCTGCGGCTTGACTTCCAGCGTCGAGCTGACTTCGACCGCGTTGGGCGGTGCGTTGGCTGAGGTGACAGCGCCCGGACGCACCACGTTCACATAGCTGGCCGTGCGGAAAAGATCGATCGGTTTGACCCGCACGCTGAGGGAGCAGGTACCGCCGGGTGCGATGGTGGCGGTGCGCAGGTAGGTCTGCGCATCGTTGGCGTTGGTGGAGGTCACCGCGGTGCTGCCGCAGCCGGTGGCCTTGCCGTCGGGCACGGCGGCGATGCGCAGGTCGGCGGGAAGGGGGTTGTCGTGGTTGACGCCGGTCAGCGCGATGTCGTTCGGGTTGGTGATCGCGATGGTGAATACCGATTCGAGCTCGCCGTAGATGCCGATGGAAGCGGGCGAGAACGACGTCACCACCGTCGGCGCCACCGGTAGCCGGCGGAAAGTGACGGTGCAGCTCTGCGCGGTGTTGCGCACCATGGTGAGGTTGGCCGGGCAGGTGGTCGATGCCTGCTCGTAGCCCGGGCCCGGGATGGCCGCGGTGGTGTAGGTGCCTGCGGTGATCAGCTCGCTCACCGCGGCAGCGGTGCCGGCGGGCTGGAGGTTGACGATGTCGGCGCCGTTGGTCAGGCGCAGGCCGAAGTCCTGGTAGTTGGCCGGCGCGGGGGTCGCCACGACGTTCACCGTCAGGGCCTGGCGCACCACCGGGTAGCAGATCAGCTCCATCGTGTTGATCCGGCTGCCCTTGCGGCCCTGGAAACCCGAGGCGATCTGGTTCGCGGGGCAGGTGGCCACGTTTTCGGCGGTGTTGGCGTCGGAGCCGACGAGCAGGTTGGTGTTCGTCGGCGTGCCGATGCGCAGCACGCCGGCGTTCAGCTGGAACGTCGAGCAATACAGCACCATGCCGTCGATGATTCCGCTGCCGCCGACGGCCGGGACGTAGGCGGAATAGGGCTTCCAGCCCGACAGCACCTGCCCGGCCGGACACCGCTGCTCGGTGGTGTCGGCGATGTCGAGCCAGTACGACATCACCGCTTCCGACGTACCGCCGGCCACCAGCGTGCCGGCCGCGTCGATGCTCGAGCACAGCGCCTGCACACCCTGTGCCTGCGACGGGTTGGTGCGCCAGAGTTTGAGACCGGAAATCACCTGGCCCGCCGGGCAATAGACCGGCGCATACGCATCCCCGCCCGAGGCGCCCGCGACACTCGACAGCACCGTCGGGTTGCCCACGTCCAGGTCGACGCCGACCGCGGCCTGCGCCGGGGCGCTCATCACGCACAGCGCGGCGAGCAGGCAGGCGCCGACGAGTCGGGCGGCGGCGTGCGCGGCGGAGAACAGGTTTTTCGGTTTCATGACGCGGCGGTTCCGTTGGCAGACCTGTGGATCGATGGCACGAGACGGTTTTTCACGGGGGGCATGCGGGTCGCCCGGAGAAGACGGACGA
>JAKONS010000564.1 GCA_022701845.1 Burkholderiaceae bacterium | reverse complement strand
CGCTCATCCGCCGATATAGCTCATCTCGACCCGTTTGCCCGCGGCGACGCCCGGCAACTCTGCCGGCAGGCTCGCCCGCAGTTCTGAATACCGGTCGTCGCGGCCCTGCCAGATGCCGGCGATGGCGGAGGCCAGTTGCTCGTCCGAACCACCGGCGCGCAGCAGAGCCCGCAGATCGTGGCCGCTGCGCGCGAACAGGCACAGGAACAGGCGGCCGTCGGTCGACAGACGGGCGCGGTTGCAGTCGCCGCAGAACGCCTGGGTAACGCTGCTGATGAACCCGACCTCGCCCAGGCTGGCATCCGGCCGGCCCAACGCATCCGTGTAGCCCCAGCGGGTGGCAGTCTCGCCGGGAGACGACGGTGCGAGCGGCACCAGCGTCATGTGTTCGCCCAATCGCTGCAGCACATCGACCGAGGGCGACACCTCGTCCATCCGCCAGCCGTTGGTGGCGCCGACGTCCATGTATTCGATGAAGCGGAGCACAACGCCGGTCCCGCGGAAGTGGCGCGCCATTGGCAGGATCTGGTCGTCGTTGGTGCCGTGCTTGACCACCATGTTGACTTTCACTGGGCCGAGACCGGCACGCAGCGCCGCATCGATCCCCCGCAAGACGTCGGCGACCGGAAAGTCGACATCGTTCATGCGCCGGAACACCGCATCGTCGAGTCCGTCGAGGCTGACCGTCACCCGGTTCAGCCCGGCGTCCTTCAACGCCTGCGCTTTGCGGGTCAGCAACGAACCGTTGGTCGTCAGGGTGAGATCCGGCGGCGTGCCGTCGTGCGTCCTGAGCCGAGCCAGCTGGTCTACCAGCACTTCCAGGTTTCGCCGCAGCAGCGGCTCGCCGCCGGTGAGCCGTAGCTTGCGCACCCCCTGCGCCACGAACAGACCGGCCAGCCGGGCGATTTCTTCGAAATTCAGCAGTGCCGACTGCGGCAGGTAGGGATAGTCCTTGCCGAAGACTTCCTTCGGCATGCAATAACTGCAGCGAAAATTGCAGCGGTCGGTGACGCTGATGCGCAGATCGCGAAGCGGACGCTCCAGGCGGTCAAACAATTGGGCTCCGGGAACACCATCCGGCAGGCGCTGCGGCTGATGGCGCAGGTCGAGTAGGGGAATGGTGCGATTGGAGGCTGACAGCATCCCGCGATTGTCGTCGTCGAGGCGAACCGAACGGTCGGCCACAGTCGGAAAACCTTGTGGGGACAATGCCGGACGCGCCGATCCGCCGACGTTCGAGATGCAGTGTTACAGGCACCCACAATTTGGCACTCAGACTGAATAACTAACCTGCAGCGGACAGAATGTCGACTTGCGCTGCGCAAATTCATCAAAGGAACCGAAGATGGCTTTTAGTCTCCCCGCACTGCCCTATGCCTACGACGCGCTCGAACCCCATATCGACGCGAAGACGATGGAGATCCATTACACCAAGCACCACCAGACCTACATCAACAACCTCAATGCGGCACTGAAGGATTCGCCGCATGAAGGCAAGTCGATCGAGGAACTGGTTTCGGGTGTCGAGCAGTTGCCCGAGGCGCTGCGCGCACCGGTTCGCAACAACGGCGGTGGTCATTACAACCACAGCCTGTTCTGGACCGTCATGACGCCGGGTGCGGCGAGCCAGCCCGAGGGAGAACTGGCGCAGGCGATCGAATCGGACCTGGGCGGCCTCGACGCGTTCAAGGAAGCCTTCACCAAGGCGGCGCTGACCCGTTTCGGTAGCGGCTGGGCCTGGCTGTCGGTGACGCCCGCCGGCAAGCTGGCGGTGGAAAGCAGCGCCAACCAGGACAGCCCGCTGATGTCGGGCATCGGCTCCGGCAACACGCCGATCCTGGGGCTGGACGTTTGGGAGCATGCGTACTACCTGAAGTACCAGAACCGTCGGCCGGACTACATCGCCGCGTTCTTCAACGTGGTGAACTGGCCGGAAGTGGCCCGTCGCTACGCTGCAGCCAAGGGCTGAGCGGCAGATGAACGGCGGCGCGCAGACGGGGAGCTTCGCCCGACGCTGGTTCGGCCTGACGGTCGTGCTGGTGGCGGCGTTGGCTACCGCGGTACAGGGATGGCAAATGGTGATTTCGCATCCTGTGGTGCGCGACGCCTTCCTCGGCGGCATGGTCGCCGCCTTGGCGACGGCACTGGGCACGGTGCCGGTGCTGTTCTCACAAAAGTTGTCAGAGCGGACGCAGGACACGTTGTTCGGCTTCGGCGCCGGTGTGATGCTGGCGGCCAGCGCGTTCTCGCTGATCATCCCCGGCATCGCCGTCGCCCGCGAGAGCGGCATGGGACCGTGGGGCGCTGGTGGCGTCGTAGGCGTGGCGATCCTGATGGGCGGCCTGGCGCTGCTGCTGATGGAAAGACTGGTGCCGCACGAGCATTTCATCAAGGGCGTCGAAGGCCAGTCGTCGCACACGCTGCGCCGCAGTTGGCTGTTCGTCTTCGCGATCGCGCTGCACAACCTGCCGGAGGGGCTGGCGATCGGCGTCGGTTTCGCTGGAACGGATCCCTTGCGCGCGAGCGCGCTCGCGACCGGCATCGCGATCCAGGATCTGCCGGAAGGGCTGGTGGTGGCGGTGGCGTTGCTGGCGGCGGGCTATAGCCGCAAGCTGGCGGTGGGCGTCGGCATGGCGTCCGGCCTGATCGAACCGGTGGGTGCGGTACTCGGTGCCGCAATCATCGAACAGGCGCGCGGACTGCTGCCATGGGGCTTGGGCTTCGCGGGTGGTGCGATGCTTTTCGTGATCAGCCATGAAATCATTCCCGAGTCGCACCGCAAAGGCCACGAGGCCTGGGCCACCGGTGGTTTGATGATCGGCTTCGTTTTGATGATGCTGCTGGATACCGCACTCGGTTGACACGCCGCCCGAGCCCAATAAACGCGCTGGCTACAATGCCGGCGCCCGTTCCGCACCCCCGGTGCGGCCGGAAATCCTTCCATTCATTTCGATAGATCCCATGGCATTCGACAAAGTCTCTCCCGGCAAGAATCCTCCTGACGTCTTCAATGTCGTCATCGAAATCTCGATGAATGCCGATCCGGTCAAGTACGAAGTCGACAAGGATTCGGGCTGTGTTTTCGTGGACCGCTTCCTCAGCACGGCCATGCACTATCCAACCAACTACGGCTATGTGCCCCAGACCCTGTCGGGTGATGGCGATCCGGTCGACGTGCTGGTGATGACGCCGTTTCCCCTGCCGCCCGGTGTCGTGGTGCCGTGCCGTGCCATCGGCATCCTGAAAATGGAAGACGAAGCCGGTGTCGACGGCAAGGTGCTGGCCGTGCCGACCACCAAGATCCTGCCGATCTACGAGCAGTACCAGAAGCCGGAAGACCTGCATCCGATCCTGCTCAAGCAGATCAGCCACTTCTTCGAGCACTACAAGGACCTGGAAGCCGGCAAGTGGGTCAAGGTGCTGGGCTGGGAAGGCAAGGACGCGGCGCACCAGGAAATCGTCGAAGGCATCGCCAATTACCAGAAGGCGTGACGGCTACCCGGTCGGTCGTCGACATGAAGAAGGAGCCGCGAGGCTCCTTTTTTCATGGGGATTCGTGCTTGAAAGGCGAGCGCTCCTGCAGGTGCTCCATATAGCCCGCGATACCCGCACCTTCGCGCTCCAGAAAGCGTTCGACCGCGTCGGAAAAATCGGGACGCGCCAGCCAGTGGGCGCTGGTGGTGGAAACCGGCATCAGCGCTCGAGCCATCTTGTGCTCGCCCTGTGCGCCTCCTTCGAAACGGTCGACACCGTGTTCGATGCACCAGACCAGCGGCTGGTAATAACAGGCCTCGAAGTGCAGGCAGTCCACCCGTGCCAGCGCACCCCAGTAGCGGCCGTAGGCCACCTTTTCGCCCGCGGTCGTCGAGCCGCTTGCCGCGGCGGCGTTGAGCGCGATCAGGCTCGACGCGATCGGCGTGCCGCCGTGCTCGGCGATGAAGAGCAACCAGTTCTCCGGCATATGTTCCTGCATGCCGCGGAAGAAATCGCGGGTCAGGTAGGGCGCGTTGCCGTGCTCGAGATAGGTGCGCTCGTAGCAGCGGTAGAAAAAATCCCAGTCGTCGTTCGTGATGCCCGTGCCTTGCGCGTGGCGGAACACCACGCCTGCATCGGCTACCTTGCGACGCTCCTGGCGAATCTTCTTGCGTTTTTCCTGGTTCAGACCGGCGAGAAATTCCTCGAAATCGGCATATCCGGCAGGTGCCCGGTTGTGCCAGTGGAACTGCACCGTATGGCGCAGCATCAGGCCGGCCTCGCGGCAGGCATCGACGTCTTCTTCGGCCGCGAACAGCAAATGTAGCGAGGAGAGCTCCTGCGATTCGCACCACGCCACCAGCGCACGCGCCAGGGCGACACGGGCCTCGGCATCGCGTGCCAGTAAGCGGGCGCCCGGAACCGGCGTGAAAGGCGAGGCGACCAGAGCCTTCGGGTAGTACTGAAAGCCATGATCGGCATACGCGTTGGCCCAGGCCCAGTCGAAGACGTATTCGCCATACGAATGCGATTTGAGATACAGCGCGCAGGCCGCCGCGAGGGACTCGCCCCGCCACAGGGTGATGAACGCTGGCGCCCAGCCGGTGCGGGTGGTGGCGCTGCCGCTCTGGTGCATGGCCAGCAGGTAGGCGTGGCGCATGAACGGGCTGTCGTGGGACTGGGCGGCGAGCAGGTCGTCCCACTGCGCCGCGTCGATGGAGGCCGGATCCGTATGCACCCGGATGACGAGTTCTTCTCGGTTTTTCTTCACGCTGCGTTACCCTAAGGTGAAAATTGCCGCTGACAACGACGAACCGTATACCAGGAACAGTCCATGAAACTCATCACCGCCGTCATCAAGCCTTTCAAGCTGGAAGAGGTGCGCGAAGCCCTGGCCGCCTGTGGCGTCAGCGGCATGACCGTAACCGAGGTCAAGGGATTCGGGCGACAGAAGGGTCATACCGAGCTCTACCGCGGCGCCGAATACGAGGTCGATTTCCTGCCGAAGATGAAGATCGAGGCGGTCGTATCCGATGACGACACCACGCGCTGCGTGGAGGCCATCGTGCACGCTGCCCGAACCGGCAAGATCGGCGACGGCAAGATTTTCGCCGACGCGGTGGAAAAGGCGGTGCGCATCCGTACCGGTGAGGAAGACGATTCGGCTGTTTGAGCGACGCGTAGCTGCAGCGTCAGATCACGCTGCTCGGCGGGACTACATCGCCTCGGCTGCCGACGGCACCCGCGGCCAGGGAATCCAGCAGCGAATGCACATCGGTGCCCACCTGCAGTAACTGAGCGGTCGGTTGGCCCATGAACCCGCTGTCGACCGCGTGCTGCAGGAAATTCAACATGCCATCGTAGTAACCGGCGACGTTGAGCATTCCGAGCGGTTTGTCGTGGTATCCCAGCTGCCGCCAGGTCCAGGCTTCGAACAATTCCTCGAAGGTACCGATGCCGCCGGGAAGCGCCAGAAAGGCGTCCGATCGTTCGGCCAGCATGGCTTTTCGCTCGTGCATGGTCGACACGACCCGTAGTTCGTCGCAGGCACGGTTGGCCGCTTCCCGATCGACGAGCGATTGCGGAATGATGCCGACGACCCGTCCCCCGGCGGCCTGCGTTGCATCCGCGACCGCGCCCATCAGGCCCGCTCGCCCGCCGCCGTAGACGAGCTGCCCGCCCGCCTCGCCGATCCACTGCCCGACCGCGCGGGCGGCATCGACGAATCGTGGATCGTTGCCGCCGCGTGAGCCGCAATACACACAAATTGAAAATGCAGAGCGGGGCATATGGGGAATTTTCAGAAGAAGCGATGAAACAGCGCGGCCGCCCAGAGGCTCCCGCACAACAGGAGCGACAGCAGTACCGCGGCGCTGCCGAGGTCCTTGGCTTGTTTTGACAGCGAGTTCCACTCCAGGCCGACGCGGTCGATGGCAGCCTCAATGGCGCTGTTGAGCAACTCCACGATCAATACCAGCATGACCGAGCCCGCGAGGATTCCGGTCTCCACCCAGCTCCGCCCCAACCACCAGGACGCTGGCCATAAAACGCAGGCCGCCAGCACCTCGCTACGAAAAGCGGCCTGCTCCCATGCGGCGGAAAGACCGGACAGCGAATAACCGGTCGCGTGCCAAAGCCGGTCGATGCCGCGCCTCGATTTTTGCGCGTCGGTAGCTTCGCGCTGTGGTGTTGCCGACGTGGGACCGGCGGGCAATTTACCCATGATCCACGACCTGATGCGCCCGTTTACGCGGCACCGGCCGCCATGTCACCAGCCGGGTGCCGGCGATCGCGTCGTGCGGGAACTGGCGTAGCGGATGCAGTCGGCTGGCCAGAGCCCAAAAAACGACCCAACCGGCCAGCAGCACGCCGGTTTCCGCCGCCGATGCGTGCACCGCCACCGCTGCCGCCAACGGAGGAATGAACCATAGCCAGCTCAGGATGTAGCGCGCCAGGGCGCGTGGCTGGCTTATCGCGCGACCCTGTCGATCGACCACGCGGATGTGCCACGTCTTCATCGCGAGGGTCTGGCCCCGGGTCCAGAACCAGACGAAATAGATGCCGAGTACCAGAAACAGAAACGCCATCAGCGGATGGCGGTTGTCCAATGCATTACGTGTCTGGCTGAGCGTGCCGAATAGGTAGCCTGCGATGAATACGACACCGAACAACAACATGCCTTCGTACAGCCAGCAAGCCATTCGGCGCGCGAGTGGCGGTGCCGTTGCCAGATCGATCGTCGGCTGGCCGACGGTGGAAGGCGGCGGCGAAACCTGTGCTGCGGAATCGGAAATCATCGGTCGACAGCCATTGACGAAGCGAAAAGAACGCGAAAGGCGGTGCATGCCTTCGCGCGAACTTACGGCGCGACGGTGTGCTGCGGAAGGAGCGTATTGTGATCGACCGTCGATGTCGTCAGGCCACTGCGCGGCATGCCACGCGGATCAGCCGCAATGGACGTAGGCTTTACCTCCGCTGCCGGCTTGGCGAGCCGCGCCGGAGCAGCGACACCGGGCCGCTTCGGCGCGACGGCAGTCGCGAGCCGGTCCCGCTCGTTTTCGCTCAGCGCCTGGTAGGCCTCCCAGCGCGCTTTCTTCTCGTCGGGCGCGACCTTGCGCGCTTCGGCGAAATTCATGCGAGCCTGGTCCCTCTGCCCAGGGCTCAGACCAGCCCAGGCGCTCATCCGATCGTGCAAGCGTGCCTGCTCGTCGGCCGGCCAATCGGCGAAATTGCGCGACATCGCGATCCACTTGCGTTTGTGGTTTTCGGTCAAACCGGCCCAATGCGGTGCGAGCGGTGCGAGCGCCTCACGTTGGCTGCCGGTCAGCTCGCCCCACGTCGGTCGTGAGTTGGTCGTCGAACTGGCGGTCGGCACTTGCTTCGTGGAAGACAGCGACCGGCCTTCCATCATCTGAGCATGACTGCCGGACGCCGTCACTCCCATCGCAGCAACCAAAAGAATGGTGCACAGCGATGGTGATCGCGTGGGGAGCAAGGAAGCGATCAGCATGGGCATGCAGACGCGCGCGAATGGGAACGACGTCACCGGTCCTGACGCTCTGTCTGCTGCAGGCCGTTCTTCAAGAATTCGATGAAGCCCGGATCGGTGTAGGCAGCCGGCGGCAGGTCGTCCGTCAGAAGGTCGGTATCCACCTCGGCCAGTTCGCGCAGACGGTCCTCGTTTTGCACCATGTGGATGGTGAACAATCCGGCCACCAGCACTACCAGTGGCAAGCCAGACGCAATCCTGCGCCAAAAACCGGGACCGCCTGCGCCTCCCATGCTCATCGACGCGGTATTACCGCTGCCGAACACCGCCGATGCAGTTCGCGCCCGCACATTGGCGACCCGCGCCGGTTTGCGACGCCCGACCGCTTGCAACCGGATCGCAAAAAGCCGCGCAGTGACGTCATGCGGCAGGACCTTGGCTCCCATATCCAGGCGTGCGGCGATCCGCTCACCGAATTCAGCCTGAAGTTGTGCTTGCGAGATGACGGCAGTGTTGCCTGGAGGCACGGTCGAGTGCGGTATGGAGCGATTCATAGTTGTATTCCCTTGGCTTTGAGCGCAGCGGCGAGTGCCCGAACAGCCCGCGAGCAGTGCGTCTTGACGCTGCCTTCGGAGCAGCCCATGGCCGCTGCGGTTTCAGCCACGTCCATTTCCTCCCAGTAACGCATCAGGAAAGCCTCGCGTTGACGCGTTGGCAAAGCTTGAATCTCGATTTCGATCTGGTGGAGGATTTCGCCTCGAATGGTGACGTCCTCGGCGCTTTCGCTGCGCTGGCTACCGTCCTGCACCACTAACGCTTCGAGGAGATCGAAATCACCGTCGTCTCCGGCGGATTCGAAGTCGCTCAGATTGGAAAAAAGCGCGTTGCGTGTTTTCTGCCGGCGAAACCAGTCGAGCGTGCAGTTCGAAAGAATGCGCTGGAAGAGCATCGGCAGCTCTTCGGGGGGGCGATCGCCGTAGTGTTCGGACAGACGCAACATGCTGTCCTGCACGATGTCGAGCGCAGCTTCCTGATCGCGCACGTGGTAGACCGACCTTTTGAAAGCCCGGGTTTCGACGCTCTGCAGAAAGTCGGCGAGTTCTTTTTCTGATGCCAAGGTGGGGAGGCGGTGAACGGCAGTCCATCGGCTGCGGGAATCTGACGAGGCATTATCGTCTGGCGCTGTTTTCGACAGCGACGCAAAACGACAGCGTGCCAGAAATGCAATAATGCGGGTTGCAATTCAAACAGCAAACGGGTTTCGGTCCGGCACGTCACATCGTGTTCATGGCCGCTAGCCCAAAGTTCCGACGCAGCCCCAAAAGGGTCTCGTGAAGGAGCACCCAAGGTTTTTCGTCAGAGAAAATCTCAAAGGTTCATCATGGAAATCTCCAAAGCCGAAATCTCGTCGGCAGCCGCAGTCGGCGCCTCCGCAGACACCTATTCCCCTGAAGATTCCGTCGAGCTCATGGGCTCCGAAGTGCTGATCAAGGCACTGCAGGCGGAAGGCACCGAATTCCTGTGGGGCTATCCGGGCGGTGCGGTGCTCTACATCTACGACGCGCTCTACAAGCAGGATTCGATTCGCCACGTGCTGGTACGGCACGAGCAGGCCGCAGTACATGCCGCCGACGGATACGCTCGCGCGACAGGCAACGTCGGTGTCGCGCTGGTGACGTCGGGACCGGGGCTGACGAACGCCGTCACCGGTATCGCCACGGCCTACATGGACTCCATTCCGATGGTCATCATCAGCGGCCAGGTGCCCACTGCCGCCATCGGGCAGGATGCGTTCCAGGAATGCGACACGGTCGGTATCACCCGTCCCATCGTCAAGCACAACTTCCTCGTCAAGGACCCGCGCGATATCGCGATGACGATGAAGAAGGCATTCCACATCGCGCGAACCGGTCGGCCCGGACCGGTGGTGGTCGACATTCCGAAAGACGTCTCCTTCAAGAAGACGCCCTATCACGGATATCCCCAAACCGTCGAGATGCGTTCGTACAACCCGGTGCGCAAGGGCCACGGCGGACAGATCCGCAAGGCATTGCAACTGCTGTTGAACGCCAAGCGGCCATACATCTACACCGGCGGCGGTGTGCTGCTGAGCAACGCATCGCAGGAGTTGCGCACGCTCGTCGATCTGCTGGGCTACCCGGTCACCAACACCCTGATGGGTCTGGGCGCCTATCCGGCGTCGGATCCGAAGTTCCTCGGCATGCTCGGCATGCACGGAACCTGGGAGGCGAACAACGCGATGCAGCATTGCGACGTGCTGCTCGCGGTCGGTGCACGCTTCGACGACCGGGTCATCGGCAACGTCAAGCACTTCGCTCAAAACGAACGCAAGATCATCCACATCGACATCGATCCATCGTCGATCTCCAAGCGGGTGAAGGTCGATGTTCCTATCGTCGGCGATGTGAAAGACGTGCTCACCGAGCTGATCACCATGATCAAGGAATCTGCGACGCGCCCGGACGGTGGCGCCTTGCAGGCCTGGTGGAAAACCATCGAGGAGTGGCGCGGTCGCGACTGCATGGCCTACAGCCTGGGCGATGGAAACGTCATCAAGCCGCAGTACGTGGTGGAAACGCTCTGGGAGATGACCAAGGACGCCGACACCTACATCACCTCCGATGTGGGGCAGCACCAGATGTGGGCGGCACAGTACTACCGGTTCGACCAGCCGCGCCGGTGGATCAACTCCGGGGGCCTGGGGACCATGGGCGTCGGTATTCCCTACGCCATGGGTGTGAAGATCGCCAAGCCTGATTCCGAGGTGTTCTGCATCACCGGTGAAGGTTCGGTGCAGATGTGCATTCAGGAACTCTCGACCTGCCTGCAATACAACACCCCGATCAAGATCTGCGCGTTGAACAACCGCTACCTCGGCATGGTGCGTCAGTGGCAGCAGATCGAGTATTCCGGCCGCTACAGCCACAGCTACATGGATGCGCTGCCCGATTTCGTGAAGCTCGCCGAGGCTTACGGTCACGTCGGCCTGTTGATCGAGCATCCGCGCGATGTGGAGCCGGCGCTTCGCGAGGCACGCCGGCTGAAGGATCGCACGGTGTTTCTCGACTTCCGCACCGATCCATCGGAAAACGTGTTCCCGATGGTGCAGGCCGGCAAAGGCATCACCGAGATGCTACTGGGCAGCGAAGATCTCTAGCCAGTCGATGGCGTCGGGGGCGAGGTCTCGCCGTGACCCGATGCCTGAATTTCCTTAACTGAAGAATCTATCGTTCCGTCGAGCCTGCGCATTACCGTGCGTAGGGGAGGGCGGCGAAAAGAGGAATCGCATATGAAACACATCATTGCCGTGCTGCTCGAAAACGAGCCGGGCGCGCTTTCTCGGGTAGTCGGCTTGTTCTCGGCGCGCGGGTACAACATCGAATCGTTGACCGTGGCGCCGACCGAGGACCCCAGCCTGTCGCGGATGACCCTCCAGACAGCCGGCTCGGACGATGTCATCGAACAGATCACCAAGCACCTGAACCGGCTGATCGAAGTGGTGAAGGTGGTCGACCTCACCGAAGGCGCTTACACCGAGCGCGAATTGATGCTGGTGAAGGTGAGGGCGGTCGGCAAGGAGCGCGAGGAGATGAAGCGCATGGCCGATATCTTCCGCGGCAGCATCATCGACGTGACCGACAAGAGCTACACCATCGAGCTCACCGGCGATCAGTCGAAGAACGACGCGTTCCTGCACGCCATCGAACGCAGCGCGATCCTCGAAACCGTCCGCACCGGCGCCAGCGGCATCGGCCGTGGCGAGCGGATCCTGCGCGTTTAGCGTCCTGTTTCGTTCCGCCCGGGCTTCGACAGGCTCGGCATGGGCGGATTCATGTCTGGCGACCGTGCTGAAACGCATCCGCCCTGAGCCTGTCGATGGGCGATTTCGCCGAATACACCAACACATCCGGAGCACCAATGAAAGTTTTCTACGACAAAGACGCCGACCTGAGCCTCATCAAGGGCAAGACCGTGGCCATCATCGGCTATGGCTCGCAGGGTCATGCCCACGCACAGAACCTCAACGACAGCGGTGTCAAGGTAGTGGTCGGCCTGCGCAAGGGTGGCGCGTCGTGGGACAAGGTCGGCAAGGCAGGCCTGCAGGTCGCCGAAGTCGCCGAGGCGGTCAAGGCAGCCGACGTCGTCATGGTGCTGCTGCCGGACGAGCAGATCGCAGCCGTCTACAAGAACGATATCGAGCCGCACATCAAGCAGGGCGCGTCGCTGGTGTTCGCCCACGGGTTCAACGTGCATTACGGCTTCGTGAAGCCGCGTGCCGACCTCGATGTCTGGATGGTCGCTCCCAAGGCGCCCGGCCATACGGTGCGCGGCACCTATGCGCAAGGTGGCGGCGTGCCGCACCTGGTGGCGGTTCACCAGGACCAGTCGGGCAAGGCGCGTGACCTCGCCCTGTCGTATGCATCGGCCAACGGTGGCGGCAAGGCCGGCATCATCGAAACCAATTTCCGCGAAGAGACCGAAACCGATCTGTTCGGTGAACAGGCCGTTTTGTGCGGCGGCACCGTGGAGCTGATCAAGGCCGGTTTCGAAACCCTGGTCGAGGCCGGCTATGCGCCGGAAATGGCTTATTTCGAGTGCCTGCACGAGCTCAAGCTCATCGTCGATCTGATCTATGAAGGCGGTATCGCCAACATGAACTACTCGATCTCGAACAATGCGGAATACGGTGAATATGTCACCGGCCCGCGGATCGTGACCGAAGAGACCAAGAAGGCGATGAAGCAGTGCCTGAAGGACATCCAGACCGGTGAATATGCGAAGAGCTTCGTGCTCGAGGCCGCAGCAGGCCAACCGACGCTCATCAGCCGACGCCGGCTGGGCGCCGAGCACCAGATCGAACAGGTCGGTGCCAAGCTGCGCGCCATGATGCCCTGGATCGCGAAAAACAAGCTGGTCGATCAGACCCGCAACTAAGCGAAATCGTTAGTGCGCAGGGGCTGTCGCGTGAGTGACAGCCCCTGTTTTTTTATGTGACGCTGCAGGGTGATAGCTACACTGCCTCTTTCATAAAACTACAGCGGCGGCCGGTTCCCGTGCACGCCCGGAGGAACCCAATGGCCCAGCACCCACCTTCGCAAACCCCTGGCACGGAAGGCGTCGTCGTACGCAAGCGGCGCAAGGGCATCTATATCCTGCCCAACCTTTTCACCCTTGCAGCACTGTTCGGTGGCTTCTACGCCATCGTCATGGCAATGGATGGCCGCTTCGATCTGGCTGCGGCGGGTGTATTCATCGCGATGGTGCTCGACAGCCTGGACGGTCGCGTCGCACGGATGACCAACACCCAGAGCGCTTTCGGCGAACAGATGGATTCGCTGTCCGACATGGTTTCCTTCGGCGCTGCGCCAGCGCTCATCGCCTACGAATTTGCACTTCGGGGCATCGGCCGCTGGGGCTGGATCGCGGCATTTGTGTACTGCGCCTGCGCGGCCCTGCGGCTGGCACGGTTCAACGTCAACACGGCAGTGGTCGATAAACGCTATTTCCAGGGTCTGCCTTCACCAGCGGCGGCGGCACTGGTTACCGGGTTCATCTGGTTGATGAACGAATTCGGCGTGCGAGGTATCGGCAACGAATGGATGAGCTGGCCGGTCGTCGTGTGGGCTACCTTCGTGTTCACGCTGTACGCCGGGCTGACGATGGTGACGAACGTGCCGTTCTACAGTTTCAAGGACCTGCGCATGAAACGCAGCGTGCCCTTCGCGGCGGTAGTTCTGGTGGTTCTCGCAATTGCGATCATCAATATCCATCCCCCCACCGTGCTGTTTTCTGTTTTTGTCCTGTACGGATTGAGCGGTTATGTGGTTTATGCGTTCCGCCGCTCCAAAGGGCAGCCAGCCAGCGTGATCAGCACATCGACCGATGAACCCGACGAACGCGAGTGGCACCGCTGAACAGCAGCAACGCATTCGGTGCTGTATCGCCGGAGAAAACGTTTGCCACCGTCCAGGATGCTGTGCTAGATTTCGCCGCATGAACGCGCTTTCGCTTTCCCTACTAGCTCTGCCTCACGGGCAGAGACGGTAACGCGCACGCGCATCAACCCACTCAACGGCCCGTTTGCACCAGCAACGGGCCGTTTTGGTTTTTGGGGGTTGCTGGTTCATCACTCACAGAAAAGAGCTTTCCATGTTGCAGCAGCCCGCCTCGAAATACCGTTCATTCCCGCCCGTCGGTTTGAAGAATCGCACCTGGCCCGACCGCGTCATTTCCACCGCGCCGACCTGGTGCAGTGTCGATTTGCGTGATGGCAATCAGGCGCTCATCGAGCCGATGGATCTGCCACGCAAGCTCAAGATGTTCGAAACGCTGGTCGAGATCGGTTTCAAGGAGATCGAGGTCGGTTTTCCATCCGCGTCGCAAACCGAATTCGATTTTCTTCGCCTCTTGATCGAAGAAAACCGTATTCCCGATGACGTCACGATTCAGGTGCTGACCCAGGCGCGCGAGCCATTGATTCGTCGCACCTTCGAGGCCTTGCAAGGCGTTCCGCGCGCCATCGTGCATCTCTACAACGCAACCGCACCGGTGATGCGGCGGGTAGTGCTGAACATGGACGAAGACGAGATCGTCGCGCTCGCAGTGGCCAACGCCCGCCTGTTCAAGGAGTTCGCAGCCGAACAGCCTCGAACCCACTGGATATTCCAGTACTCGCCCGAGATGTATTCGAATACCGAGCTCGCATTCTCCAAACGGGTGATCGATGCGGTGGTTGCCGAATGGGACCCCACGCCAGAGCACAAGTGCATCATCAACCTGCCCACGACTGTCGAATGCTCGACGCCCAACATCTTCGCGGACATGGTCGAGTGGACGATCGGCAATATCGAACGGCGAGACTCGGTCGTCATCTCGGTCCATCCCCACAATGACCGTGGCACCGGCACCGCCACCGCCGAACTCGCCTTGATGGCCGGTGCCGATCGTCTGGAGGGCTGCCTGTTCGGCAATGGCGAACGCACCGGGAATCTCGACATCGTCAACGTCGGCCTGAATCTCTACACCCAGGGTGTGTCGCCCCAGCTCGATTTCTCCCATATCGACGACATCCGCCGCACGGTCGAGCACTGCAACCAGTTGCCGGTGCATCCGCGCCATCCGTATGTGGGCGAACTCGTCTACACCTCGTTCTCGGGCTCGCACCAGGATGCGATCAAGAAGGCGTTCTCCGCGCGCCGGGACGACGACATCTGGGATATGCCGTATCTGCCGATCGATCCGAAGGATCTCGGTCGCAGCTACGAGGCCGTGATCCGGGTCAACAGCCAGTCGGGCAAGGGCGGGATTTCGTATCTGCTCGAGAGCGAGTACGGCCTTGAACTGCCGCGCCGCCTGCAGATCGAATTCAGCCAGGTGGTGCAGCACCACATGGACGCCAGCGGCAAGGAGCTCACTGCGCAAAATATCTGGGCGCTGTTCGAGCAGGAATATCGGCTGGACGATACGCAGACCCCGATTCACCGTGTCGTCGAAGACACCGGTGCCGCTGGCAACGCAGTCCAACTGGACGCCACCATCGCGTTCGACGGACAGCCGCATCAGCTCTCCGGTCAGGGCAGTGGCCCGATCGACGCATTCGTCGCCGGCCTGCAGAAAATTACCGGGTCGACGATTCGGGTGATCGATTACCACCAGCACGCGATCGGCGCTGGTGCGGATGCGCGCTCGGTTGCATATGTAGAGGTGCAGGTCGATGGCGGCAAGGGAATCTTCGGCACCGGCATCGACGCCAACATCGTTTCCGCGTCGCTGAAAGCGATTTTGTCGGGTGTCGCGCGCGCTCGAAAGACGCAGTCGGCGTCCACAGCAGAACCGATTGCCGGGTGACAGGGAAAAGCAGGAAAAGGGGGCATGTCCCCTTTTTTTGCGTCCTGTCGAATCCGAATTTACAAACTAAAGTTGCGAAGTCGGCTTCCGGAACGGAAACAACTGCTTATAATTTCGGCAGTGCATGATAAAGCACGTGTAAGTGCTTGAATTCATGCGGATTTCCCAGGTTTTTGATTTCCGCTAGGCCCTGGCCCCGCTTTCCGGAGAAGTTTTAATGTCATTTCGTAACCGTTCCTTAGCGGCACGCGCTGCGCAGTTCGTCTGTGCATTCGCTGCGTCGGCATGCGTGGTGATTGCCGGCGCGCCTGCTGCACAGGCCGCCGAGCGTCACAAGGCGCCCGCCGTCAAAAAACAAGCTGTCGTCGTCAAGGCCGCACCCCGCAAGGTTGCCGCCCGCCTGGTGCCTTCACGCAAGGTGGTCGCTGCCGGACGTGTCTCCCAGACCTTCGCTGCCGGTCGCAAGACCAGCGCGCCGATGCGCGTCGCCTTCGTGCCCTCGCGTCCGTCCTATGGTCAGCTGGCAGGGCTGCATGCGTCCAACGATCCGCTCGATCTGAAGTCGAGTGTGGCTTTCGTCATCGACCAGGACACCAATGAAGTCCTGCTGAGCAAGAACGACGGCGCGGTGCTGCCGATCGCCTCGATCACCAAGCTGATGACCGGCACCCTGATCAGCGAAGCCAAGCTGCCGATGGACGAGATGATCACCATCACGCAGGACGATGTGGACACCGAAAAAGGCAGCAGTTCGCGCCTGATCGTCGGCACCACCCTGAGCCGTGGCGAGATGCTGCATCTCGCCCTGATGTCGAGCGAGAACCGGGCGGCCCATGCGCTCGGCCGTACCTATCCGGGTGGCCTGACCACGTTCGTCACCCTGATGAACGCCAAGGCGCGGCAGCTCGGCATGGTCGACACCCACTATGTCGAGCCCACCGGCCTGTCCAGCCGCAACCAGGCCAGCGCCCGTGATCTGGCCACGCTGGTGAATGCGGCCTACCAGGATCCCCTGCTGCGCGAGCTCACGACCTCGCCCAATTACCGCGTCGACATCGGCCGCAGGACCCTGCAGTACAACAACACCAACCGTCTGGTGCACAACCCGTCGTGGGACATCGGCCTGCAGAAGACCGGATTCATCAACGAAGCGGGCCAGTGTCTGGTGATGCAGGCACGCATCGCGGGCCGCAAGCTGATCATGGTGTTCCTGGATTCGGCCGGGAAACTCAGCCGTGTGGCCGATGCCGAGCGTGTGCGTCGCTGGGTCGAAAGCTCGTCGGCAGCGGCGGCTTCCTCTGCCCTGGCCGGGCGGGACAACAACGGTTGAGTCTCGGCGCCGACCACCACGTGTCGGATCGCAGTCAACGAAAAGCGCCCTGGTGGCGCTTTTTGTTTTGTTGGCTTATGCGTTTTTCGCAATAAATTTACAAAAATCTATTCGTTCCTGAATTAAGAAGTCGCTTGCAGAATGACGGTCCGCATAAAACAAGGACGCTCATGGCAACGCTTCGACTCGGCGACACCG
>JAKONS010000563.1 GCA_022701845.1 Burkholderiaceae bacterium | reverse complement strand
CCACGCCGGTGGCCTACCGGCGCGCACCGCCGCTGCTGGGCGAACACACCGCCGAGGTGCTGCGCGAGGTGCTCGGCCTGGAAGGCGACGCGCTGGCGGCGCTGCGCGCCTCCGGCGGCGTCGGCCGGGCCGACCTGGAACGCGCCGCCGCCGTACCCGGCCATCTGCAGGAGGCCCGATGAGAGCCATGCGCTGCCACGCCTACGGCCCGCCCGAGAGCCTGCAACTGGACGAGGTGCCCGACCTGCAGCCCGGGCCACAGCAGCTGGTGATCGGGGTGCAGGCGGCAGGGGTGAACTTCCCCGACACGCTGATCATCCAGGGCAAGTACCAGTTCAAGCCCGACATGCCGTTCTCGCCAGGCGGCGAAGTGGCCGGCGTGGTGCTGCGGGTGGGTGCCGAGGTCACCGGTTTCCGGCCCGGCGACCGGGTGCTGGCGCCGCTCGGCTGGGGCGGCTATGCCGAGCAGGCCATCGCCGAGGCCTGGCGGGTGCTGCGCATTCCCGACGAGATGGATTTCGACACCGGCTCGGCCTTCGTGCTGACCTACGGCACCTCGCACCATGCGCTCAAGGACCGTGCCCGCCTGCAGCCCGGCGAAACGGTGCTGGTGCTGGGCGCGGCCGGCGGTGTCGGGCTGGCGGCGATCGAGATCGCCAAGGCGATGGGTGCGCGGGTGATCGCCGCGGCGTCGTCCGCGGAAAAGCTGGCGCTCTGCGCCGAGCACGGTGCAGACGAGCTGATCGACTACCGGCAGGACGACCTGCGTACGCGGCTCAAGGAGATCGTCGGCGAGCGCGGGGTGGACGTGGTCTACGACCCGGTCGGCGGCAAGCTCAGCGAGGCCGCGCTGCGCAGCACCGCCTGGAACGGGCGCTTCCTGGTGGTGGGTTTCGCCGCCGGCGACATTCCCGCCATACCGCTCAACCTGCCGCTGCTCAAGGGCTGCGCCATCGTCGGCGTGTTCTGGGGCTCCTTCGCGCGCAAGCAGCCCGCCGACAACGCGGCCAACATGCAGGAGCTGTTCGACTGGTACCGGCAGGGCAAGGTGCGGCCGCATATCTGCGCGCGCTATCCGCTGGCGCACGCGGCCGATGCGATGAACGCGGTGGCCAACCGCGCCGCGCTCGGCAAGGTGGTGATCACGATCGGCGCCGGGGCCGCCGCGTGAGCCGCCCGGCGCGTCGCCACCGCCTGCTGGTGGCCGGTGCCAGCGGCATCGTCGGCGCCGCCGCGGTGGCGCACTTTGCGGCCCTACCGCAGTGGGAGGTGGTCGCCCTGGCGCGCCGGCCGATGGACCTGCCCGACGGCGTGCGCGCGCTGAGGCTCGACCTGACCGACGCAGCCGCCTGCCGCGCCGCCGGCGCCGAACTGCAGGGCGTGACGCACCTGTTCTACAGCGCGCTGTTCGAGCTGCCGGAGCTGGTGGCCGGCTGGCGGGACCCGCGCCAGATGGCGGTCAACCTGGCGATGCTCACCCACCTGATGGACGCGCTGCAGCCGGCCGCGCCCGGCCTGCGCCACATCACCCTGATGCAGGGCGCCAAGGCCTACGGCGGCCATGTGGAGCCGGCGCCGGTGCCCTGCCGCGAGAGCCAGCCGCGCCATCCGCACGACAACTTCTACTGGCTGCAGGAAGACCTGCTGCGCGCGCGCCAGGCGCAGGCCGCCTGGACCTTCAGCGTGCTGCGGCCGCAGGTGGTGTTCGGCCATGCGCAGGCCAGCCCGATGAACATGGTGGCCGCCTTCGGCGCCTATGCCGCGCTGCTGCGCGAACGCGGCCTGCCGCTGGGCTACCCGGGCGGCGGCCGCTTCATCGTGGCGGCCAGCGACAGCCGGCTGATCGCCCGCGCCGCCGCGTTCTGCGCCACCCACGAGATCGCCGCCGACGAGACCTACAACCTAGTCAACGGCGACATGCTGGTGTGGCAGGACCTGTGGCCGGTGCTGGCCGACCATTTCGGCATGGCGGTGGGCCCGCCCACGCCGATGTCGCTGGCCGCCGAGATGCCGGCCTGGTCGCCCACCTGGCAGGCGATCGTGGCGCGCCACGGGCTGCAGCCGCTGTCGCTCGACGCGCTGGTCGGCAGCTCCTGGCAGTTCGCCGACCGCAGCCTGGCCTGCGGCGTGGCGCATCCGCCGGATTCGGTGCTGAGCGGCATCAAGCTGCGCCAGCACGGGTTCGCCGATTGCGTGGATACCGCCGACTCGCTGCGCCACTGGCTGCGGACGATGCAGGAGCAGCGCCTGCTGCCGCGCTGAACGCCGCGCCGGCTAGGCGGCGGGCACCGCCACGCCGGCCCGCAGCGCCTCGACCACCGGCGCGCCGCCCTTGACGATGTCGCGGGCGATGGAGGCGGCCGCCGCATCGGCGTCGCGGGCGCGCAGCGCCGCCAGCAGCGCCTCGTGCTCGTGGTTGCGCGGCACCTTGGCGCCGGTGTCGCGGTAGATCAGGTTGAGGTAGGGCCCGGTGCGCACCCACAGCGACTCGATCAGCGCCACCAGTTCGGCGCGCCGGCTGATCGCGTAGATGCCGAGATGCAGCTCGCGGTTGAGGCGCATGGTGAGGCGGAAGTCGGCGGCGCGCTTGGCCACCATCATCTGGCGGTGCAGCTTGTCGAGCGCATCCAGCACCGCGTCGTCGACGAATTCGACCGCGCAGCGGCAGGCCTGGCCTTCGAGCGCGACGCGAATGTCACGCAGCTCGATGTAGTGGTCGGCGGTGAGCACCGGCACGGTGACCGACTTGTTGCGGTTCATGGTGAGTGAGCGTTCGGCCACCAGCTGCAGCATGGCTTCGCGCACCGGCGTCTGGCTGACACCCAGGCGGTCGATCAGGGTGCGGGCACTCAATTTCTGGCCCGGCATCAGTTCGCCGTTGGCCAGGGCGCTGCGCATGAAATCGTAGACCTTGGTCGAAAGGCTGGAGTGGGCGATGCGCTCGCTCGACTCGGGCGGGGTCTCGCTTGCAGACAGGGTCATCTTCTTGGCCGGGATTGATTCGCTGGGATTGGAGCATACGGGCTCGGACCCCAATTGACATAGTCTATAGTTTATAGAATTATTCCAGGCACACGACCTGGAGACAAAAGTGAACGACATCGCAAAGGCCCACCACCTGGAGCCGGCACCGCTCGACCCCACCACCCGCCGCGCCACCCAGTCGCGCGGCCTCGACTACACCGACTCGGTGGCGCACCGTGTCGCCGCCGGCATGGCGCGCCACGGCGTGACCTGCCTGTTCGGCCAGAGCCTGCCGTCGATGGTGCATCTGGCGGCCAAGGGTTTCGGCCTGCGGCAGATCGCCTACCGGCAGGAGAACACCGGTGGCTACATGGCCGACGCCTATGCCCGGGTGAGCGGCCAGGTGGGCATCGTCACCGCGCAGAACGGCCCGGCCGCGGCGCTGCTGGTGGCGCCGCTGCTGGAAGCGCTGAAGGTGTCGGTTCCGCTGATCGCCCTGGTGCAGGACGTGGCGCGCGACCAGACCGACCGCAACGCCTTCCAGGAGATCGACCACGAGGCCCTGTTCCGCCCCTGCGCCAAGTGGGTGCGGCGGGTGACCGAGGCCAGCCGCATCGACGACTACCTCGACATGGCCTTCACCGCCGCCACCAGCGGCCGGCCCGGCCCCGCGGTGCTGCTGCTGCCGGCCGACCTGCTGGTGGAGCCGGCACCGGCGCCCACCCTGCGCCGCGCCTCGCTCGGCTGCTATCCGCTGGACCGCGCACTGCCCGACGGCGCCGCGCTGGACGCCGCCGCCGCGCTGCTCGCGCAGGCCGAGCGGCCGATCGTCATCGCCGGCGGCGGGGTGCATCTGTCGGGGGCCTCGGCCGAGCTGGCGCGGCTGCAGGAGCTGGCCTGCCTGCCGGTGGCCACCACGGTGATGGGCAAGGGCGGCGTCGACGAGAACCATCCGCTGTCGGTCGGCGTTGCCAGCTATTTCACCGGTCCGAACGGCGGCGCGCGCTATCTGAAAACCCTGGTCACCTGCGCCGACGTGGTGCTGCTGGTGGGCAACCGCACCAACCAGAACGGCACCGATTCCTGGAAGCTGTACCCGGAGAACGCGCGCTTCATCCATATCGACATCGAGCCGATGGAGGTCGGCCGCAACTACGAGGCGATGCGCCTGGTGGGCGATGCGAAGCTGACGCTCGCCGCGCTGGCAGACCGGCTGCAGGCCGCCGACCTGGACAAGCGCCGGGCGGCTCGCGCCGGGGTCGAGGCCGCCATCGGCCACGGCCGCGAGCAGCACCGCCAGGAGGTCGCCGCGCTGGTCGGCAGCGATGCCTCGCCGATGCGGCCGGAGCGGATCATGGCCGAGATCGACCAGCGCCTGACCGCCGACAGCATCGTGGTGGCCGACGCCAGCTATTCCTCGATCTGGGTGGCCAACTATCTGCATGCGCGGCGCGCCGGCATGCGCTTCATCACGCCGCGCGGGCTGGCGGGCCTGGGCTGGGGCTTTCCGATGGCGCTCGGCGCCCGGGTGGCGCGGCCTAACGCGACGGTGTTCTGCGTGGTCGGCGACGGCGGCTTCGCCCATGCCTGGGCCGAGCTCGAGACCGCGGTGCGCATGAAGCTCAAGGTGGTGCTGGTGGTGCTCAACAACGGCATCCTGGGCTACCAGAAGCATGCCGAGAACGTGAAGTTCGGCGCCTATACCGATGCCTGCGACTTCGCGCCGGTCGACCACGCGGCCATCGCCCGCGCGGTCGGCGCCCACGGCGTGCGGGTGGAGCGCGCCGGCGACCTGGGCGCCGCGCTCGACGCCGCCCTGGCCGCCGACGCCACCACGGTGATCGACGTGCTGACCGACCAGAACGCATTCCCGCCGGTGAGCTGGTACGAGGTGACCTGACATGCTGGCACTGCGCAAGACCGCCGCCGCACCGGGCCTGTCGCTCGACCAGGTGGAAGAGCCGGGCCGCCCCGGCACCGGCGAGGTGCTGATCGAGGTGGCGGCCGCCGGCATCTGCGGCTCGGACGTGCATGTGTACGACTGGACCGGCAGCTACGAATTCATGCGCGCCCGGCTGCCGGTGACGCTCGGCCACGAGTTCTCCGGCCGCATCGCGGCGGTGGGGCCGGAGGTGACCGGGCTGGCCGAGGGCGATCTGGTGTCGGCCATTCCCACCATCGGCTGCATGAAGTGCACCACCTGCGCGGCGGGCTTCCCGCAGCGCTGCGCCTTCCGTCGCACCATCGGCCTGACCAGCGACGGCGCATTCGCCCGCTTCGTGCGGGCATCGGCCCTGGCCTGCGTGCCGCTGCACCCCGACACCGATCCGGTGCTGGCCGCGCTGATGGAGCCGCTGTGCGTGGGCGACAACGCCGCCGCCGTCGGCGCGGTGACCGCCGGCGACACGGTGCTGGTGCTGGGCCCCGGCACCATCGGCCAGGCGATCGCCCGGGCCGCCG
>JAKONS010000493.1 GCA_022701845.1 Burkholderiaceae bacterium | reverse complement strand
GCACATGACCGCCTCCACCCTCAGCCGCAACCTGCATCTGCTGGTCGACGCCGGCTGGCTGCGAATCGACGACGGGCCGGATGCGCGCAGCCGCCTGGTCAGCATCACCGAGGCCGGTCGGGCGCAGCGCCGTGCCGCGCGCGCCCACTGGCGGCGTGCGCAGCAGTCGCTGGTGGCCCTGCTGGGCGCGGAGCGGGTGGCCGCGCTGCATGCGCTGATCGACGATGCGCTGCCGCTGCTGGCGCCCGCGCCCGATGAGGACACCGACGCGCACTGAGCGGCGCGCGCCAGCACCATCCGCCGCCTTTCCATCGATTCATCCCTCCACCGAAAGACCACGCCATGCTGTCCCGCGACCTCTCTGCCTGGCTGCAACGCCGGGGTATCCACTACGGCTGGGTGATGGCGGTCGTCACCTTTCTGACGATGCTCACCATGTCGGCGGCGTTGGGGCTGCCGGGCGCGATGCTGCAGCCGCTGTCGAAGGAGTTCGGCTGGAGCACCGAGAACATCTCGTCGGTGCTGGCGCTGCGCTTCGCCCTGTTCGGGTTGATGGGGCCGTTCTCGGCGGTGCTGATCGAGCGTTTCGGCCTGCGGGCGGTGATGTGCGCCGGCCTGAGCCTGGTGGGCGGCGCGATGGTGCTGGTCACCCAGGCGTCGCATCTGTGGCAGCTGTTCGTGCTGTGGAGCCTGATGCTGGGCCTGGGCACCGGCCTGACCGCGCTGGTGCTGGGCGCAGTGGTGGCCAACCGCTGGTTCGTGGCGCGGCGCGGCCTGGTGGTGGGCATCCTCACCGCCAGCGCCGCCACCGGGCAGCTGGCGTTCCTGCCGTTCGCGGCCTGGATGATCGAGCACTGGGGCTGGCGCTCGGCGGTGGCGCCGCTGTTCGTGGCCTGTTTCACCGCCGGCACGCTGGTGCTGCTGCTGGCGCGCAACCGGCCGTCCGACCTGGGGCTGGCACCCTACGGCGAGGTGCCCGGCACGCCGCCGGTATATGCGGCAGCGGCCGGCACCATGACCTGGCGCACGCCCTTTCGCACCCTGGCCGAGGCGTCGCACAGCAAGACTTTCTGGATCCTGGCCGGCACCTTCTTCATCTGCGGCCTGTCGACCAACGGGCTGGTGCAGACGCACTTCATCTCGCTGTGCGGCGACAACGGTCTGGCGGCGGTGCCGGCGGCGTCGGTGCTGGCGCTGATGGGCGCCTTCGACCTGGTCGGCACCATCGGTTCGGGCTGGCTGTCGGACCGTTTCGATTGCCGCAAGCTGCTGTTCTGGTACTACGGGTTGCGCGGGCTGTCGCTGTTCTGGCTGCCGCATTCGGGCTTCAGCTTCTACGGCCTGGGCCTGTTCGCGATGTTCTACGGCCTCGACTGGATCGCCACCGTGCCGCCGACGGTGAAGCTGGCCGGCGCCGAGTTCGGCCCGCAGAAGGTGGGCCTGGTGTTCGGCTGGATCTTCGCGGCGCACCAGTTGGGCGCGGCCACCGCGGCCTATGGCGCGGGCTTCTCCCGCACCATCCTGATGAGCTACACGCCGGCGCTGTACGTGGCCGGCGCCGCCTGCATCGGTGCGGCCTTCCTGGCGCTGGCGGCGCGCCGGGCCGGCACCGGGGCAGGGGCGCTGGCGCCCGCGCGTCGATAGCGGGCCTGCTGCGGCTCTACCCATGAAAAAAGCGGTGCCGGGAAAATTCCCGGCACCGCTTTTGTCTTTCAGGACGCGTCGATGTGTCGATCAGCGGCCGAAGCGACCACCACCGCCACCACCGCCGCTGCGGCTACCGCCGCCACCGCCGTAACCACCACCGCCACCGCCACCACCGGCGCCGCCGGTGCGACGGCCATAGCCGCCGCCGCCACCGCCGGCACCGCCGCCGCCACCCGGGCGACGGCCACGGCCGGCCATGCTGTCGACGCTGGTGCGCAGCGGATCCGGCTGGCCTGCCGCGCTCACGTTGCCCAGCGATTCCGCCCGGCGATGCGCCAGCTGGTCGGCTTGCGACGGGCTGATGGCGTTGCCGTGGTGACGCGGCTGGCGCTCTTCACGCGGCACCGGGGGTTGCCCGCCGCCGTTGAAGCCGCCGCCGCCCTGGAATTCGCTGCGCTCGGGGCGATCGCCACGGTCGACGCGGGGGCCGCGGTTCTGCCCGCCGAAGCCGGCGCCGTTGCCGCCACCGAAACCGCCGCCGCCTTGGCCCTGGCGAGGACCCTGGCCACCACCACCACCACCGCCGCGGCGTGCGCCGCCCGGCTGGCCGCCACGCGGCTGACCACCACCGCCGCCGCCACCGTTACCGGCCGGCTGCGCCGCCTTGTTGTCGCGGATGCGCTGCATCATTTCGGTACGCGCCGCCTTGGCGGCAGCAGCCATCACCTCGCGGCTCGGCGGCTTGCCGGCGCCGCCCCAGATGGTCTGGCGACCCATGGCGATCGGCTCGGCACGCTCGCCTTCCTCGGGGCCGAAGCCCTCGACCACTTCGACGGCGATCTTCTGCTTGGTGAAGCGCTCGATCTCGTACATGAAGCCTTCTTCGTCCAGGCAGACCAGGCTGACGGCTGCGCCGTCGTTGCCGGCACGGCCGGTACGGCCGATGCGGTGCACATAGTCTTCGGAGACGTTGGGGATCTCGTAGTTGACGACGTGCGGCAGCTCGTCGATGTCGATGCCGCGGGCCGCGATGTCGGTGGCCACCAGCGCGCGGATGTCGCCGCTCTTGAAGCCGGCCAGCGCCTGGGTGCGGGCCGACTGGCTCTTGTTGCCGTGCAGCGCCATGGCGCTGATGCCGTTCTTCTCGAGGAATTCGGCCACGTTGTTGGCGCCGAACTTGGTGCGGGTGAACACCAGCACTTGGCTCCAGTTGTGCTGGTTGATGATGTGCGCCAGCAGCGCCTTCTTCTTGCCGCGGCCGACCGGGTGGATCACCTGGGTGATGCGCTGCACGGTGGTGTTGGACGGCGTGACCTGGATGCTCTGCGGGTTCTTCAGCAGGCCGTTGGCCAGCTCGCGGATCTCGTCGCTGAAGGTCGCCGAGAACAGCAGGCTCTGCTTGTCCTTGGGCACCATGGCCAGGATCTTCTTCACGTCGTGGATGAAGCCCATGTCGAGCATGCGGTCGGCTTCGTCGAGGATCAGCACCTCGACCGTCGACAGGTCGCAATGGCCCTGCTGCTGCAGGTCGAGCAGGCGGCCGGGGGTGGCGACCAGGATGTCGACACCGCTGCGGATGCGGTCGATTTGCGGGTTCATGCCGACACCGCCGAAGATGACGGTGGAGCTCAGTTCGAGGTATTTGCCGTAGGTGCGAACCGATTCCTCGACCTGCGCGGCGAGTTCGCGGGTGGGGGTGAGCACCAGGGCGCGCACGCCCTTGTTGCCGTGCCGGTTGCGGGGCGCGGTGCCCTCGGAAAGGCGCTGCAGCAGCGGCAGCGTGAAGGCCGCCGTCTTGCCGGTGCCGGTCTGCGCGCCTGCCAGCAGGTCGTGGCCGGCGAGCACCGCGGGAATCGCTTGTGCCTGGATGGGCGTGGGCGTGGTGTAGCCCTGCTCGGTCACGGCTTGCAGAATGGCCGGGGCCAGGTTCAGTTCGTCAAAGGTCATGGTGTGGTGCCCAACCAGGGCACGGGGACATCGGCCTGCCACGATGCTGATTGAGCAGGGGGCCAGTCGTAGGTCGATGTGTCTTCGAGAGCGGGAGCCGGAAGGCGCTTGTGTGTGTTGCCTTCCTTCGTCCCCGGCAGAGTGCCGGCGCCGTGGGTTACTGTGCCCGGCGGCGAGCGACGATTGTCGCATGAAGTCCGGCGTGCTCAGCTGCCGGAAGCGGCGTTGAGCTGTTCCGGGAAGATCGGGCGAGCGGCCGAGCGCAGGGCTGCTGGATTGACCAGGCTTTCGAGCCGCATCGCCCGATTGACCGAGGCGGTCAGTTCGCGCCGATAGCGGTCGACGATCGCGATGTTTCCGGTGCCCGACGGCGAGGCCTGCTGCAGATGGGCGCGCAGCTTGGAGAGCGCGACGTCCAGTGCGACCTCGGTAGTCCGTCGCTCGGAGGTCGCGATGGTGGGAATGGCCACGTTGCCGAGCGCCGCCACCAGGTGGTCGCACACGTTCTGGTCGATCTGCTCGCGAGGCAGGGCCGCCGATGTGCG
>JAKONS010000460.1 GCA_022701845.1 Burkholderiaceae bacterium | reverse complement strand
CCACGGCCGGCTCCACCGTCACGGCGGCCGTCGGAACCGGCGCGAACGCCGGCAAGATCGTGTTCACCGGCGCCACCAACGGCGATTCCCTGAACGTCGTGGGCAGCGACGCCAACTTGGGCTTCGGCACCAATGCCGGAACGTCGGTCACCTCCACCGGCCAGGCGGCCGCGGCGACCCAGACGCTGACGATCAACAATCAGGCCATCACCATCAGCGGCGGCAAGGCGGGCGACACCGCGGCGAGCGTCCTCACCAACGCCATCGCGTCCATCAACGCGGCCAATACCGGCGCCAGCGCCACCGGCGTCAGCGCCGCCGCCGGCCTCGGCGCCGCCGCGGGCACCATCGTGCTCACCGGCAAGGCCGACGGCTCGAACTTCACCGCCTCCGGCAGCACGGCCAACACGCTCGGCTTCGCCGCCAATGCGGCCCCCACCGCCAACGGCGCGCCTGCCGCGAGCCAGACGCTGACGATCAACGGCACGCAGGTCAACATCGCCGGCGGCGCGACCCAGACCCAGGTGCTCGGCCTCATCAACGCGCAATCCGGCACGACCGGCGTGACCGCGTCGCAGGACACCACCGACCCGACCAAGATCGCCCTCACCGGCAAGAGCGACGGCTCGAGCTTCACGGTCTCCTCGACCAACGCGGCCTCCAGCGGCTTCGCGGCCACCCCCGTGACCTCGTCGATCGCCGCCACCGTGGTGGGCGGCGTCTTCGCGCCCACCGGCACCCCGGCCACCGCCACCGGCACCCCCTTCACCATGCCGGCCAACGCCGTGGCGACCACCGCCACCGGGACGGCCTTCACCCTGCCCACCAACGCGGTGGCGGGTACCG
This sequence comes from Burkholderiaceae bacterium, assembly GCA_022701845.1. Next base: position 1,895 of record JAKONS010000460.1, on the reverse strand, counting down.
CCGTCGGCGGCACCTTCACGGCCGCTGCCGGAAACCTCTCGATCACCTCCGGCGCCGGTGGCCCGATCGGCGTCAGCCTCCTCGGCACCGACAACCTCGCCGCCGCCGTCGGCAAGATCCAGTCGGCCCTCACCACGGCCGGCTCCACCGTCACCGCGGCCGTCGGAACGGGCGCGAATACCGGCAAGATCGTGTTCACCGGGGCGACCAACGGCGACAGCCTGAACGTCGTGGGCACCGACGCCAACCTGGGCTTCGGCACCAATGCCGGCACGTCGGTCACCTCGACCGGCCAGGCGGCCGCCACGTCGCAGACGCTCACCTTCGGCAGCGGCTCGACCGCGAACACGGTGACGGTCGCGGGCGGTCTCGCCGGCAGCCCCGCCAAGACGCTGGCCGACGTCGTCACGGCGGTGAACCTGCAGACCGGCGCAGCCGTCAACCCGACGGGCGTGACCGCCGCGATCAACGGCGCCGGGACGGGCCTCGCCCTCTCCAAGAGCGACGGCAGCAGCTTCACCGTCACCGGCGGCAACGCCAGCACCGGCTTCGCGACCACGCCGACCGTCGTCAACAACGGCACCGCCGCGGCCAGCCAGACGCTGACGATCAACGGCAACGCCATCACCATCAGCGGCGGCAAGGCGGGCGACACGGCGGCGACGGTCACGACGGCCGCGCTCGCGGCGATCAACGCCCAGACCGGCGCCGCCATCAACCCGACGGGTGTGACGGCGACCGCGGTGAACGGCAGCCTCGTGCTCACCGGCGCCACCACCGGCACGAACTTCACGGTCAGCGGAAGCGCCAACAACACCCTCGGCTTCGCCAGCGGTGCCGGCACGACGACCGCCAACGGCACCCCCTCGGGTGCTCAGACCCTGACGGTCAACGGCACCGCCATCACGATCGCGTCCGGCGCCAGCGTCGCCGCCGCCGCCGCGGCGATCAACCTGCAGACGAGCACCACCGGCGTCACCGCCGCCGTGGATCCGTCGACGGGTCATCTCGCGCTGACCGGCAAGGCCGACGGCACGAGCTTCACGGTCGCGTCGTCGAATCCCGCCGCCAGCGGCTTCAGCGGGGCGACCACCACCGTGAACGGCGCGCCCGGCGTCAAGCAGACCCTGACGATCAACAACACGGCCATCAGCATCCCGCCCTCGGCGTCCCTCGACGACGCCATCAAGGCGATCAACCTGCAGAGCGGAACGACGGGCGTCACGGCCTCGAAGAACACCACCAGCGGCGCCAACAAGCTCGTCCTGTCGGGGGCCTCGGACGGTTCGTCCTTCACCGTCTCGGGATCGGCCGGGAATACGCTGGGGCTCTCCACGACGCCCTCCACCGTCGCCGGCACCCTGGACCCCGGCGCCACCTCCCTCGTCAGCACCCTCGGCTTCCAGGCCAACGACAACTTCTCGGTCAACGGTCAGCTGGTGACCATCGGCGCCAACGACACGATCGCGTCGCTGGTGCAGAAGGTGGGGGCGGCCACCAACGGGTCCGTCAACGCCAGCTACGACCAGACCACGAACAAGTTCAGCTTCACCGCCGCCGACGCCGGCACCGCGGTGACCCTCGCGGACGGCTCCACCGCAACCTCGAAGGTGGCCAATCTCGGCTTCACCAGCACCAGCTTCGCGGCGGGCCTGGGCGCGCCGGGCTCGACGAGCGCCCTGTCGGGCAAATCGCTGACGATCCAGGTCGGCAGCGGCGCCAACGTCTCCACCACCTCGATCACCTTCGGCTCCGCACCGGGCCAGATCTCCAACTTGACCCAGCTCAACGCGGCGCTCGCCCCGGCCAACGCCATGGCGACCCTCGACGCCTCCACGGGCAAGCTGTCGATTACCACCACCAACGATTACGGGGCCGACAACCTCTCGGTGATC
>JAKONS010000434.1 GCA_022701845.1 Burkholderiaceae bacterium | reverse complement strand
GCGAAATCGCTGGCCTGGGCTGCGCGATCGGTGGCACGCGATCCGGACCGGCAGCGCCGGCATGGTCTGGCGTTGGGCGTCGGCCGGGCGATGGACGACTTCGCGCGACGGTTTCCGGATACGGTGGTGCGGGTGGCCGGCTATCGCCACGGCGCCTGGACGGCCGCGCAAGCAGGTGCGATCTTCGACGAGATGAATCGCGTCGTCGTCGCGAGCATCGACGCCGCGATTGCCGAAGGCCGCAATCCACGCCTCGATCCGGGCGCCGGCATGCGGCTGCGCGCGGTGTATGTCGAGCGCATGGCGCAGATGCGGCACCGGCTGATGGGCACGGCGCCGGCTGCGCTACCGGAGCCCGGCAACCGACGTTCGACCGGTGATGGTGGCGAGTCGGCCTGACAGTCACTGCGTCCGCTGTCGTTGCTGTCGTCGCAGCGAAAGCCCCGGCCGTAGCGCCGATCGCATGCTGTCTTGCGCTGGCATACGGCACCACCAGCCGCCGGCCCTCACGACAGCTGCGCCTCGCCAGCCGACACCAGTTCGAGGTGGTCGCCCAGTTCATGGAACGAGTACACGTTGAGCCAGGGCAGGCGCTGCTGGATCATGCGGCGCACATACCGGCGGATGTCCATGGCGGTGACGATGGCCAGGTCGGTGCGGGCGTCGCTGCCGCTCAGGCGCTCGATGGCGTCGACCGTGCTCGCTATCTGCTCCGGAGGCAGGGTGAGGAAGTTGCCGGTGGGCGTGGGCTTGATCGCCTGGCGGATCAGCTGCTCCATGTCCGGATGCAGGAACATCGCGTTGAGCTTGCGCCCGCTCCGGGCGGCTCGCCACGCGATCATCCGGCCCAGGTCGGCGCGCACGTATTCGGTGAGCACCAGCACGTCCTTCTCCTTCGGGCCCCAATACACCAGGCTCTCCAGAATGCTGCGCAGGTTGCGGATCGGGATCTGCTCTTCCAGCAGCCGCCGCAGCACATCGGCCACGCGTTGCAGCGGCAGCACTTTCTGCACTTCCGACACCAGTCCGGGGTATTCGGCGGTGAGCTTGTCGAACATCCACTGGGTTTCCTGGATGCCGACGAACAGATGGGCATTGCGCGCCAGCACCGCGACCGCGTCGGTGGCCAGGGCGGTTTCCAGGCCGGTGGCGTTCGCATCCGGCATCGGCCGCGACGCCATCGGCACATCCTGCACCAGCACGTCGTAGCCGCCGTCGCCGGCCAGCGGGCTCGACCACACCGCCATGCCGGGGAACGGCACGCCGAACTCTTCCTCCAGCGCGGCCCGCGCATCCTTGAAGGCCTGGTCGAGCACTGCCGGCGAAATGCGCGACACCAGCGCGGTCGACAGGCGCAGGCCGAGCGGGCTGGCGAAGGTGGGCGCCGATTCGGTGATGCTGGGCGCCTCGGCCTTCGAGCCGTAACCCCGCAACGACGGCATGCGCCGGCCGTCGCTCGCATCGCCGCTGGCGCCGTCCTCTCCTTCCGCACCGCCCGCACCGGCCTTGCGGTGCTGCAGGCGCCAGGCGCAGTACGACAGGCCGCCAGCGGCGATCAGGAACAGCGGGTACGGAAAGCCCGGCACTGCCGCGAAGCCCAGCAGCAGGACGCTCGACATGTACATGGCCGACGCGTTGCCGCCCAGCTGGCGCACGACTTCCTGGCCGAGCGAATCGCGCTTGGCGGTCCGGGTGTCGAGCACCCGGGTGGTCAGCACGCCCGCGGCCACCGAGATCAGCAGCGAGGGGATCTGCGACACCATCGCGTCGCCGATCGACAGCACCGAGTATTTCTGCGCCGCCACGCCCATGGTCATGTCGTGGTAGCTGACGCCGATGGTGATGCCGGCGCAGATGTTGATGATGGTGATGACCAGCGCCGCAATGGCGTCGCCCTTCACGAACTTCATCGCGCCGTCCATGCTGCCGTGCAGCTTGCTCTCCATGGCCAGCATGGCGCGCTTGCGGCGGGCGTCGTCGGCGGTCATCGAGCCGGCGCGCAGTTCGGCGTCGATGCTCATCTGCTGGCCCGGCAGGCCGTCGAGGGCGAACCGCGCGCTCACCTCCGAGGCGCGCTCGGAGCCCTTGGCGATCACGATGAACTGCACCGCCGCGATGATGATGAACACCGTCATGCCCACCAGCAGATTGCCGCCCACCACCAGGTTGCCGAAGCTCTCGATGATGTGGCCGGCGTCGCCGTGCAGCAGGATGGCCTTGGTGGCCGCGATGTTCAGCGACAGGCGCAGCAGGGTGGTGAACAGCAGCAGCGAGGGAAACGAGGACAGCGATACGGCGGAGGGCGCGTACAGCGCCGACATCAGGAGCAGCACGCTGAGCGTGATGTTCACCGCCAGCAGCGCGTCGATGATCGGCGGCGGCAGCGGCAGGATCATCAGGCCGATGATGGCGATGACCAGGAAGGCGGTCGCCAATTCGCCGCCGAAGGCCCGGCGTACCGGCTTCATGGCCTGCCCCCGTGGCTTGGCAGCGCCTGGCGCGGCTGCAGCTGCTCGACCCAGTGCAGCATCAGCCCCACGATCTGGAAACATTCACGCGGTATGCCGCCGCCGAGCGGCACCTTGAACAGCGTGCGCGCCAGCGGCGGGTTGACGATCACCGGCACGTCGTGGTTCTCGGCGAAGGCGCGGATCGCCAGCGCCGCGGCATCCATGCCCTTGGCCACCACCCGGGGCACGCCGCCCGGGCGGTAGTGGATGGCGACCGCGAAGTGGATGGGATTGGCCACCACCATGTTGGCCGACGACACCGCCGCGCCTTCGTCGCCGAACAGCAGCTCGTTGGCCAGCTCCTTGCGGGCCTGCTTGACCTCGGGGTTGCCGTTCTGTTCCTTGCTCTCGCGCTTGATGTCGTCGTCGCTCATGCGGTGGTCGCGGATGAACATCATCTTCTGCACGCCGAAATCGATCAGCCCGAAAACGATGAAGAAGCCGACGCTGATGAAGAGCAGCCGCATCAGCACCTGCCACATCAGGACCCCCAGCAGTTCGGGCGAGCGGGCGGTGGCACCGACCAGTAGCGGCAGCAGGTCGCGAAGGCTGGCGTAGAGCAGGGCGAACAGCACCACGCCCTTGACGGTCATGGTGACCGCCTCGATGCCGGACTTCATGCCGAAGATCTTCTTGATGCCCGCGGCGGGGTTGATGGCGTCGAGCTTGAGCATCACCGGCTTGAAGGACATGGTCATGGCGCCCTGCAGGATCAGCACCAGCGCCGCGCCCAGCAGGGTGGCCAAGGCGAAGGGAATGCTCATCAGCAGCATCTCCCAGGCCATCGCCGCGACCAGCGGCAGCAGCGGCTCCTCGGGCCGGGGCATGTGCTGCCATATCAGCGCGAAGAGCCGTGTCATGCGGTCCATCAGGAAGCCGGCCGACATCCACAGCATGCCCGCCGCCGCCACCAGCACGCCGGCGGAGGTGGCGTCGGTGCTCTTGGCCGACTCGCCCTCGTCGTGCGCGTCGCGCAGCTTCTTCTCGGTCGGCGGCTTGTTCTTCTCGTCAGACATGCTGGATGCCGGTAGGCGGCCGCGGCCTCAGTAGGCGATGCCGTAGGGGGCGTTGCGGAAGGCGTGCGGCATGAAGTGCCTCACCAGGGGCAGGCGGAGGTTGCCGATGTCCGAGAGCCGCGACTGCATCTGCTGGTAGAGCTCCAGCATCAGCGACATCTGGTCCTCGCACAGGCGGCGCATGCCGGAGTCGTAGCGGTCGAACGGGCGGTCGAACTGGTCGGCCAGGTATTTCGGCACATAGCCCTGGTTGTAGAGACTGCGCGCGCAGCGGTCACGGCCCTGCTGCTGGTCGAGGCGGTCGAGGCCGGCCTGGTCGTGCACGATCTGGCCGTTGCTCTGGTCGATCATGTTGCCGTTGCGGTCGATGAAGACGCGGCTCGCTTCGTAGTGGCCGAACTTGTTCATGGCGCGGTCGGCCATGAAGTCGCTCGACAGGCTGGAGTCGAGCGGTGTCACGCCGAGCGGTTCCGGGCCGCTGATGCCGGTGACCAGCACGCCGGTGCCGTCGGGCGATCGAGCCGCCACGCTGTTGACGAAGTCCGCCTCGCCGGGCCGGGGTGCGCCGCCGCTGGCGTTGCCCATCAGCACATCGACTTCGGAGCCGTCCTTCAGCGTGATCGACAGGTTGCGTTTGATGGTGCCGATCTCGCGGCCGTCCTTGCTGACGTGCGGATCCTCGAAGAGTTTCCAGTCGACCGTCTGCTCGGTACCGTCGGCGTTCTGGATGCGCACCGAGCGGTCGTTCTTGTTGAAGGTCAGCTTGTTGTTGCCGACGGTGACGGTGGCCGAGGTGCTGTCCTGCTGGTTGATCTGGGTCTGCGCGATGCGACCGTTTTCCCAGCGGCAGCCCTGTCGGTCGGTGCGGTAGGCGTGGGGGTCGCGGCCGCTGCAGCGCTCACGGATCTGCTGCTGGTTGTGGTGGAAGAAGTTCCGGTAGCGGTGGCATCCGCAGTGATGGGCCTGCTGGCTCAGCGCGTTGAAGCAGGCGTCGCGCGGTGGGCAGTGGGGTGGCGCATCGTGGGAGCGCAGGGTGTAGGAACTGTTGATTTGAACCATGGGTTTCCTCGAGTGGGGGAGCGGCTTCGGGCCGGGAGCGGCGCGGGCCGCGGTGTGGTGCGTGCGACTGACGCGCGTCGTACGACCCGGGCGAATTTCGTCGCAAGCGCAGCAGCGGCCGCTTGCAAAGCCGAACCGATGCACGCCTACCGGAAGCGCTTCGCTTCTGCTGGGCGCGCCCGGTCAGTCGAGCACCCGCGGCGTCACCAGGAACAGCCGGTCGGTACGGGTGCGGTCGGTGGTCTTCTGCCGGAAGAGCCCGCCGATCACCGGCAGATCGGACAGCACCGGAACGCCGCTGGTGCGGTCGTTGTTCTGCTCGACCGCGTAGCCGGCCAGCAGCAGGCTCTCGTCCTGCCGCACGAACGCCTGGGTGCCCAGCTGGCTGCGCACAACGGTCGGCAGGTCGCT
>JAKONS010000409.1 GCA_022701845.1 Burkholderiaceae bacterium | reverse complement strand
GCCGCCATCCAGCAGTTCGAGGAGACCATCGGCCTGAAGCTGTTCGAGCGCACCACCCGCCGGGTGGTGCTGACCCGCGAGGGCGAATCCTTCCGGCCGGAAGCCGAGCGGGTGGTGCGCCAGTTCGAGAGCGCCATCGACGACCTGGGCGCGCTGGCCGAGGGGCAGAAGGGGCAGATCCGCATCGCCGCCGCCGCCTCGGTCATCTACTGCTTCCTGGCCGAGGCGATGCGCGAGTTCCGCAGCGTCTATCCCGGGGTGAACTTCGTGGTGCGCGACACCGGCGCCGAGGTGGTCGAGCGCATGGTGGCCGACGGCGAGACCGATTTCGCCATCATCAGCCGGCACCGCGGCAACGAGGCGCTGCAGTACCAGCCGCTGCTGCGCGACGAATACGGCGTCATCTGCGACCGCCGCCATCCGCTGGCCGCCGACAGCACGCCGATCGACTGGCAGGACCTGCCGCTGGCGGGCTTTTTGCGCTTCGCCGAGGACACCGGCGTGGGCAGCTACCTGAAGCGCGAGGTGGGCGACCTGCCGGTGATGGCCCAGGCCTGCGACGAGGTGTCGAGCACCACCACCCTGTTCGCGCTGCTGGGCGACGGGCAGCACTATTCGGTGATTCCGGCGCTGGCCGCGTCGATGGGCGGGCCGGATCTGGTGTTCCGCCCGGTGCGCGCGCCGCTGCTGTCACGCGAGACCTGCCTGATCACCCGGCGGCTGCGCTCGCTGTCGCCGGGCACCGCGCGGCTGCTGGAGATCGTGCGGCGCATCGTCCACAGCCGGCCGCTGCCAGCCGGGGTGAGCGCGATCGACGCCTGACCGGATTGGCTTCGGTCAGCCCGGCCGGTTCTCCAGCGCCGTCAGCATGTCGCGGGTGATCAGCACGATGCCGGACTCGGTGCGCTCGAAGCGCGCCGCGTCGTGGCCGGCGTCCTCGCCCACCACCATGCCGTCGGGAATCACGCAGCCGCGGTCGACCACCACCTTGCGCAGGCGGGCGCCCCGGCCCACTTCCACGTCGGGCAGCAGCACCGCCTGCTGCACCTCGCAGAACGAGTGGATGCGCACGTTGGAGAACAGCACCGACTCCATCACCTTCGAGCCGGAGACGATGCAGCCGCCCGAGACGATGGTGTTGACGGTGGTGCCGTTGTTGCCGTTGCGGTCGACCACGAACTTGGCCGGCGGCAGCTGCCGCTGGTAGGTCCAGATCGGCCAGTCGGTGTCGTAGATGTCGAGTTCCGGGCTGATCGAGGCCAGGTCGAGGTTGGCGGCCCAGAAGGCGTCGATGGTGCCGACGTCGCGCCAGTAGGTGGCGGCGTCCGGGCCGCGCGCGCCGCGGGTCACGCAGGACATGCTGAACGGATGCGCCAGGGCCCGGCCCTCGGCCACCGCGCGCGGAATGATGTCCTTGCCGAAGTCGTGGCTCGAGTTCGGGTCGAGCGCGTCTTCCTCGAGCAGCTGGTAGAGGTACTTCGAATCGAAGACATAGATGCCCATGCTGGCCAGGGCCTGGTCGGGATGGCCGGGCATGGCAGGCGGGTCGGCCGGCTTCTCCAGGAAGGCGGTGATGCGGCGGTCGTCGTCGACCGCCATCACGCCGTAGGCCACCGCTTCCATGCGCGGCACCTCGATACAGCCCACGGTGCAGCCCATGCCGCGCTCGGCATGGTCCTTGACCATGATCGAGTAGTCCATCTTGTAGATGTGGTCACCGGCCAGCACCACCACGTAGTCGTGCTTGGTGGAACGGGTCTGGATGATGTCGAGGTTTTGGAACACCGCGTCGGCGGTGCCGCGGTACCAGTGCTCGTCGCCGACGCGCTGCTGCGCCGGCATCACGTCGACCATCTCGTTGAGCTCGGCGCGCAGGAAGCTCCAGCCGCGCTGCAGGTGGCGCATCAGCGAATGCGACTTGTACTGGGTGACCACCGCCATGCGGCGGATGCCGGAGTTCAGGCAGTTCGACAGCGCGAAATCGATGATGCGGAACTTGCCGCCGAAATACACCGCGGGCTTGGCGCGCCGGTCGGTGAGCTGCTTGAGGCGGGAGCCCCGGCCGCCGGCGAGGACCAGGGCGATGGTGCGGCGCACCAGCTGGTGCGCCTGGAGGGGGGATCGGGGTTCTGGTTGGTTCATGTCGTCTCCGCGGGTCTGCTTCGTTTTTTGGATTATGTCGCGGCAATCTGCGCCTTCCGGTAACCGGTGGAGAGGGCGTCTTCGCGCAGCCCGGCGCTGGTCCCGCGCCCATGCCCCGGCCTCAGTGCAACTCCTATGTCGGACTTCCGGCATTCCGGAATAGATTTCGTGATTCTGAAACAATAATCGAAACGGCGAAAATCATGTTCACCTCATCCACGGCTGCCGCCGGCGTCGTCGCGCGCCGGTGCCTGCGGGCGCTGGCCGCCACCGCGACCCTCGCTCTGGCGGCCGGGGCCGCACAGGCCGCCTTTCCCGACCGGCCGGTGCGCCTGGTCGTCGGCTTCGCGCCGGGCGGCTCCGACATCTCGGCCCGGCTGGTGGCGCAGAAGCTCGGCGAGATCTGGGGCCAGCCGGTGGTGGTCGACAACAAGCCGGGTGCCGCCGGCAACATCGGCGCCGACGCGGTGGCGCGCGCCGCGCCCGACGGCTACACCCTGCTGCTGCTGGTGAACTCGTACACCATCAACACCACCCTCTACCGCAACCTGAGCTGGGACCTGCTGCGCGACTTCGCGCCGATCGGCCGCTACGCCACCTCGCCGATGGTGGTGGTGGTCAACGACAAGGTGCCGGCCAGGACCTTCGCCGAATTCGTCGCCTTCGCCAAGGCGCACCCGGGGCAGGTGAACTACGGCTCGGCCGGTGCCGGCACCGCGCCGCACCTGGCCGGCGAGCTGATGGCGCTGCGCTCCGGCGTCACCATGACCCATGTGCCGTACAAGGGCTCCGGCCCGTCGGTCACCGCCCTGGCCGCCGACGAGGTGCAGGCCTCGTTCGGCGCCATGTCGGCCTTCGACGGCCTGGTCAAGCAGGGCCGGCTGCGCGCCCTGGCGGTGACCACCGCCACCCGTTTCCCGCAGCTGCCCGACGTGCCGACGGTGGCCGAGAGCGGCATTCCCGGCTTCGACGTCGACATCTGGTACGGCCTGCTGGCGCCGGCGAAGACGCCGCCGGCGGTTACCCGCAAGATCAGCGAAGACCTGGCCCGGGTGATGGCCGATCCCGACCTGCAGAACAAGCTGCGCGAACGCGGCCTGGAGCCGGCCTACCTCGACGGCGCGAAGACCGGCGCGCTGATGAAGAAGGATGTCGACATGTGGCGCGACATCGTCGGCCGCCTGAAGCTGTCGCTGGACTGAGCCGATGACCGCTCCCTCAGCCTCCACCGGTAACTCCACCGCTTCCGCCCCCCACGACTGGCCCGGCCTGGCCCGCGCGCTGGCGGCCGACGGCCTGCAGCCGATATTCCCCGGCCTGCAGCGCCCGGAATGCGTGCTCACGCATGCCTCCGGCACGGTCTTCGTCTCGGACCGGCGCGGCGGCGTGCTCGCCCTGTCGCCCGACGGCAGCCAGCACCTCGGCTGCCGCTCGGCACTGCTGCCCAACGGCATCGCCCTGCTGGAGGACGGTTCGTTTCTCGTCGCCAACCTGGCCGAGGCCGGCGGCGTCTGGCGCATCGCACCAAACGGCGGCGTGTCGCCCTGGCTGACCGAGGTCGGGGGGCAGCCGCTGCACCGGGTCAACTTCGTGGCCAACGATGCGCAGGGCCGGGTCTGGGCCTGCGTCAGCGCCACCGACGGCGGCGACCGCTATCCGCTCGATTCGGCCACCGGCTACATCGTGGTGTGCGACAACCAGGGCCGCGGCGCGCGGGTGGTGGCGCGCGGCCTGCACTACACCAACGAATGCAGGGTGAGCGCCGACGGCGCCTTCCTGTATGTCAACGAGACCTTCGGGCGCCGCCTCTCGCGCTTCGCGCTGTCGGCCGACGGATCGCTGGGCGCACGGGAGACGGTGGCCGCATTCGACGCGGGCGACTTCCCGGACGGCCTGACCCTCGACGCCGAAGGCGGCGCCTGGGTGGTCTGCGTGGGCAGCAACCGCCTCTACCGGGTGGATGCCGACGGCAGCCGCTTCACCGTGATCGACGACGCGGTGCCGGAGACGGTGCAGGCGCTGGAAGCCGCGTTCCGGGCGCGCACGCTGAGCCGCCCGCAGCTGTCGGCCGCGCGCGGCCGCCGGCTCGGCAACATCACCAGCCTGGCCTTCGGCGGCGACGACCTGCGCACCGGCTACATGGGCTGCATCGGCGGCGACAGCCTCGCCACCTTCCGCTCGCCGGTGGCCGGATTGCGGCCGGTGCACTGGACCTGGGGCTGAGCCCGGCGGCCCGGAGGGCCGCATTTCGTCAGCTTTCTACTGGTGAGTAGATAGAAGTACTAGTAAATAAATCAGCAATACCTACAAGAATGCAGCGAGACAAATTTCTGCATCGATGCTGGGGCTGGTCGAGTGAAACAAGACAAGACGAACACGGGTGAGGCCGGCAGGCCGGGGGCGGCGCCATGACCGCCTGGAACGTGCTGGTGGAAAACGCCCTGCAGGCGGTCAGCGCCGGGCTCACGCTCGGTGCGCTCTACGGGCTGATGTGCGTCGGCCTGGCGCTGATCTTCAGCGTGATGCGGGTGATCAATTTCGCCCAGGGCGAGCTGCTCACCGCCGGCATGTACGCCAGCCTCTTCCTGTTCGCGCCGCTCGGGCTGGGCGGCTTCCTCGGCCCCTACGCCGGCCCGGTGGTGGCGGCGCTGCTCGGCGGCGCGATCGTGTTCCTGCTGGGCATCGCCCTGTACCAGACGCTGCTGCGCCATGTGAGCGGCACCAAGGCGGCCCGCATGGAAGGCGAGGGCCACAGCGCCCAGCTGACGCTCACGCTGGGGGTGTCGCTGATCTTGTCGAACGGCGGGCTGCTGCTGTTCGGCTCGTCGCCGCGCAGCCTGCGCACCCCGATGTCGTCGAACGCCTGGGAACTGCAGCCGATTCCCGGCGTGGACATCACCGTGTTCGTGAACCAGGCGCGTGCGGTGGGCGCGCTGGTGGCGGCGGCGGTGACGGTGGCCGCGGTGCTGTTCGTGGCCCGCTCGCGCCAGGGCAAGACGATGCGCGCGGCGTCCGACAACGCCGAGGCCGCCACCTACATGGGCATCGACGTCGGCCGCTCCTACCGGCTGGCCTTCGGCCTGGGTGCCGGCATCACCGCGATCGCCGGCGGGCTGGTGGCCAGCTTCCTGCCGTTCCAGCCCTACACCGGCATCGAATTCATCATGGTGATGTATGCCGGCGTGGTGCTGGGCGGCATGGGCAGCGTGGGCGGGGCGTTCCTGGGCGGCATGGTGATCGGGCTGGTGCAGCAGGTCTCGACCCTGTTCCTGCCGCAGCAGCTGCAGAACACCGCGGTGTTCGTGATCTTCCTGCTGGTGATCCTGGTGCGGCCGCAGGGCCTGTTCGGAAGGACGGTGGAACGTGTCTGAGCCCCGCATCACCCCGGCGGCCCCGGCCACCCCCCGCTTCTCCGACGGCCGCTCCCGTGCCGCCTGGTGGATCGCCGGCGGTGCCCTGGCCTACCTGGCGCTGGCCGCGCTGGTCGACAACCGCTACTACCAGCTGATGATGTGCCTGGTGCCGATCTGGGCCACGGTGGGCGTGGGCTGGAACATCTTCTCCGGCTATTCGGGGCTGATGTCCTTCGGCCATGCCGCGTTCTTCGGTCTGGGCGCCTACACCGTGGCGCTGGCGATGGTGCATGCGTCCGTCACGCCGTGGCTGGGCATCCCGGCGGCGGCGGTGGTGGGCGCGGCGGCCGGGCTGCTGGTCGGCATTCCCACCCTGCGCCTGCGCGGCCACTACTTCGCGCTGGCCATGCTGGCCTATCCGCTGGCCCTGCTGTACCTCTTCGAGTGGATGGGCTTTCAGGAAGTGGCGCTGCCGATGCGCCGGGAAGCGCCGCTGATGTTCATGCAGTTCGCCGACCAGCGCGGTTACGTGCTGCTGGCCGTGGGCATGCTGGTGGCGGCGATGGGCCTGAACCTGCACATCGCCCGCTCGCGCTTCGGCCTGTCGCTGCTGGCCATCAAGCAGAACGAGCCGGCCGCGATGGCCGCCGGCATCGATCCCTGGTCGGCCAAGCTGCGCGCGCTGATGCTGTCGGCGGCGGTCACCTCGCTGGCCGGTGGCCTCTATGCGGTGGTGCTGCTGATCGTCACGCCGGCGGCGGTGTTCGGCATGCAGGTGTCGGCGCAGCCGCTGGTGGTGACCCTGTTCGGCGGCGTGGCCACCCTGTTCGGGCCGGTGCTGGGCGCGCTGGTGCTGGTGCCGCTGGGCGAGACGCTGCATGCGGTGCTGGGCGACGTGCTGCCCGGCATCCAGGGCGTGGTGTTCGGCGCCGCGATCGTGCTGATCGTGCTGGTGGCGCCGCAGGGCCTGCTGCCGTGGATCCAGGCGCGCTGGAGCGGGCGGCGCCGCGCGGCCGCCGCGGTGGCCGAGCCGCCGATGCAGCTGCACGCCGGCGATTTCGTGCGCCCGCCGCGCCTGGCCGCCGACGCGCCGGTGCTGCTGTCGGTGCAGGGCCTGTCGGTGCGCTTCGGCGGACTGCATGCGGTGGCCGACGTGCGCTTCGACGTGATGCAGGGCGAGGTGCTGGGCATCATCGGGCCGAACGGCGCGGGCAAGACCACGCTGTTCAACGCGCTCAACGGCTTCATCCGCCCCAGCGCCGGCTCGGTCCGGCTGGCGGGGCAGGAGCTGGTCGGTCGCACGCCCTATGCCGCCTGCCATGCCGGCATGTCGCGCACCTTCCAGGTGGTGCGGCCCTTCGCCCGGCTGTCGGTGCTGAGCAACGTGGTGGTGGGGGCGTTCTCCAGCACCCGCACCGAGGCCGAGGCCTATGCCCGCGCCGCCGAGGCGATCGCGCTGGTCGGCCTGACGGCCCGCCAGCACCGGCTGGGCGGCGTGCTCACCGGCGTCGAGCTGCGGCTGATGGAAGTGGCGCGCGCCCTGGCCGCCAAGCCCCGCCTGCTGCTGCTCGACGAGGTGCTGGCCGGACTCGGTGCGGAGGAGGTCGAGCACCTGCTGCATGTTATCGAACGCATCCGCGCCGGCGGCGTCACCGTGGTGATCATCGAACACACCATGCACGCCATGATCCGGCTCGCCGACCGGCTGCTGGTGCTCAACCACGGCGTGGTGCTGGCGATGGGCGATCCACGCCAGGTCACCGCCGACCCGGTGGTGGTCGAGGCCTATCTCGGAAAGAAGTGGGTGGCCCATGCTGAAGCTTGACGACATCCGGGTGTCCTTCGGCGGCTCCCGCGCGCTCGACGGCGTCGGCCTGGAAGTGGGCGCGGGCGAATTCGTCGCCATCGTCGGGCCGAACGGCGCGGGCAAGACGACGCTCTTCCGCGCCATTTCCGGCGTGCTTCCCCTGGAGACCGGGCGCATGACCTACGACGGCCGCGACCTGGCCACGGTGCGTCCCAGCGACCGCCCCGGCCTCGGCATCGCCCATGTGCCCGAGGGCCGCCAGGTGTTCCCGCGCATGACGGTGATGGAGAACCTGGAGATGGGCGCGCAGACCGCGGCGGCGCGCCAGGGCTGGAAGCACACCCGGGAGCAGATCTTCGGCCTGTTCCCGCGGCTGCACGAGCGCCGCGCGCAGGCCGCCGGCACCCTGTCGGGCGGCGAGCAGCAGATGGTGGCGATCGCCCGGGGCCTGGCCTCGATGCCGCGCCTCCTGATGCTCGACGAGCCCTCGATGGGCCTGGCGCCGGCCATCGTCGACCTGATCTTCGACTGCATCGGCCGCATCCACCGCGAAGGCGGCATGACGATCCTGCTGGTCGAGCAGCGCGCCGCCGAGGCGCTGGAAGCCTGCAGCCGCGGCTATGTGCTGGAGGCCGGCCGCATCGTGCTGCAGGGCGCCCACCACGAACTGCTGCGCGACCCGCGGGTGAAGAAGGCCTACCTGGGCCACTGAACGCCGCACCGACGCCGATCGCCCACCCGACAACCACCCCGACGACGACCCCGAGACAACACCCGAAGGACCGATTCATGAGCACGACCTCTCTGCCCCGGCGCGCCGCCCTGGCGATCTTCTGCGCCGCATCCGCCTGCGCCGCGCTGGCCCAGCCGGCCAAGCCCCCCGCCGAGGTGAAGCTGGCGGTGGTGGTGCCGCTGTCGGGGCCGTGGGCGCGCAACGGCGAACTGCACCTCAAGGGCGCGCAGCTGGCCGCCGACCAGATCAACGCGGCCGGCGGCATCCAGGCGCTGGGCGGCGCCAGGATCCGGCTGATCTCGGGCGACGCCGGCGACAGCACCGAGAAGGCGAAGAACGCGATGCAGCGCATCCTGTCGCAGAACCCCGACCTCACCGGCGGCACCGGCGCCTTCGTCAGCTCGTTCACCCTGGCGGTCACCGAGATCACCGAGCGCGCGGAAATCCCCTGGCTCACCCTGTCGTACTCCGACCAGATCACCGCCCGCGGCTACAAGTACGTGTTCCAGACCTCGCCCACCGCGGCGCGGCAGGCCGCCGACGCGCTGCCGGTGCTGCTGGCCGTCGCCAAGCAGGCCAACGTGCCGGCGCCCAGGACGGTCGGCATCATCATGGACAACACCGCCTCGCCGGCCAGCTTCACCAAGCCGATGCGCGAAGGCGGCTTCGAGGCCAACGGCCTGAAGCTGGTGGTCGACGAGGCCTTCACCCCGCCGCTGTCGGATGCCAGCTCGATGGTGCAGAAGGTGCGCAACGCACGTCCCGACATCCTGCTGCTGCTCACCACCAACGTGCCCGACACCAAGCTGGTGCTGGAGAAGCTGAACGAGATGGGTCTGGGCAAGGGCCGGCTGCCGGTGCTCACCAACGGCGGCCACATGGGCGCGCCGGAGCTGCTCAACGCGGTCGGCAAGGACATCCTGGAGGGCACCATGGTGGCCATCTCCAACTGGGGCGGCAAGGGCCAGGAAAAGCTGATCGCCGACTTTCGCGCCAAGAGCGGCGAGCCCTGGATGACGCAGGACAGCATGTCGACCTACGGCGACATCCAGATCTTCAAGGACGCCATCGAGAGCGCCCGCTCGGCCGATCCGAAGAAGGTGGCCGACGCCCTGCGCACCATGGACAAGACCGACGGCTCGGCCCGTTTCTTCCCCGGCACCCGCCTGAAGTTCGACGCCCAGGGCCGCCGCCCGGACGCCAGCCTGGTGGTGCTGCAGTGGCAGGGCGGCGAGCCGCGCCCGGTGTTCCCGGAAGCGCTGGCCACCGCCAAGCCGGCCTGGCCGAAGCGTTGAGCCGTCCCGGCCCGGCATCGCACCCCTCGCATCCCTCGCATTTCCGCATTTCCGCATCCCCGCATCCCAAGGAGACCGACATGACACGACAGAACTTCCCGGTTCGCGCCGGCACCCGTTCGGCACCGGGCGCCCGCAAGGTGGTGGGCCTGCTGCTCGCCACGCTGTCGCTGGCCGCATCGGCCTTCGAGAGCCCGGCCGACGGCGTCTACGACAAGCGCATCGACTGGGGCCTGATGATGGATCTGAGCGGCACCGCCTCGGCCTCGCAGATTCCGTGGGTCAACGGGGTGAAGGCCTATATCGCCAAGGTCAACGACGCGGGCGGCGTCAACGGCCGCCGCATCAACCTGCTGGTGGAGGACGACCGCTACGACGCCTCGATCTCGCGCGCCAACTTCGAGAAGCTCAACAACCAGACGCCGGCCCTCGGCATCTCGGGCCTCGGCAATTCCAGCGCGCAGGCCGCGCTGATGACGCAGATCCGCCGCGGCAAGCTGCCGATCGTGGGCGCCTACGCCATCACCCGCGCCGGCCTGGAGCCGCCGACGCCCACCTACTACGCCGGCTTCTGCGGCAACCAGGAGATGGCGCAGGTCGGCGTGAACGCCTTCGCCGACCGGCTCAAGCTGTCGGCGCCGAAGGTGGTGACCGCGCACATGGACGTGGCCGGCGGCAAGGACTTCGCCGATTTCGTCGCTGCCGAAACCACCAAGCGCGGCGGCACCCACAAGGCGCTGCCGATCAAGGTGGGTGCGGCCGACGTCACCGCGCAGGTGCTGGAGATCGCCGCGATGAAGCCCGACATGGTGGCGGTGTACGGCGTGCCCAGCCCGACCATCCTGCTGATGAAGACGATGCTGCAGTACGGCCTGAAGATCCCGACCTTCTCGATCACCCACCTGGGCACGCCCGAGATCTACGCTTCCATCGGGCCGGAGGCCGGCGCCAATTACAGCTTCGTGAGCTGCTTCACCCCGGCCGACGTGGCCGACGCGCCCGGCGTGCGCGAGATGGCCGCGGCGGCCGACAAGGCCGGCTTCGCCGCCATGAAGAACAACGTGAACTTCGTCGGCGGCTGGACGGTGGGGCAGCTCATCGCCCAGGTGGTCGGCCAGGCCGGCCCGGAACCCACCCGCGCCAAGCTGATGGAGGTGCTGGCCAGGACGGTCGAGATCGACACCCAGGGCGTCACCGGGCCGATCCGCTACACCCCCACCGACCGCCGCGGCCCGGTGGTGATGCGGCCCTACCACTTCGACTACAAGACCGGCAGGTTCGTGGCCGACGGCAACTACGCCGATTACGCGAAGTACGTGAAGTAGGCCCGCGCCCACCGCACCGGAGGCCCACCTCATGTTTGCACAAATCCTCTTCAGCGGCCTGGCCCTGGGCAGCATCTACGGCCTGGTGGCGCTGGGCTTCGCCCTGGTCTTCAAGGCTACCCAGGTGTTCAATTTCGCGCAGGGCATGTTCGTCGTCTGCGGCGCGTATTTCGCGGTCACCGCGGTTTCGCTGCTGGGCCTGCCCTTCGGCTTCTCGGTGCTGTTCGTGGTGGCCTGCGCGGCATTGCTGGGCATGCTGGTGCACCGGCTGCTGATCCAGCCGCTGGCGGGCCGGCCGATGCTCTCGGTGATCATGGTGACGATGGCGCTGTCGGTGATCCTGCGGGCGCTGATCGAGCTGTTCTACGGCTCCGAGGGCCGCACCCTGCAGACGCCGCTGCCGAGCGGCGTCTTCATCGTCGGCGGGGTGCGCATCTCGCAGCTGCACCTGGCCGCGGCCGGGGTCAGCTGGCTGTGCATGGCGGGCTTCGGCGTGTTCTTCCGCTTCACCTCGATCGGCCTCTTGATGCGCGCCACCGCCGACAGCCACGAGGCGGCGCTGGTGTCGGGGGTGAACATCAACCGGGTCAACCGCATCGCCTGGGCCATCGGCACCGCGCTGGCGGCCGTCGGCGGGCTGTTCCTGGGGCAGCTGCAGATCGCCTCGGTCGAGCTGGAAACCATCGGCCTGCTGGCGCTGCCGGCGGTGGTGCTGGGCGGGCTGCAGAGCATTCCGGGCGCGGTCATCGGCGGGCTGCTGGTGGGGGTGATCGAGCAGTCCGCGGCGGCCTACATCTCGCCCAAGGCGGCCGACATCCTGATCTTCGCGCCGCTGCTGCTGATCCTGATGGTGCGGCCGTGGGGACTCTTCGGCCAGCGCGAGCTGGGGCGGGTATGAGCGGCGCACCGACGGTGGCCGGTGCCGCATCCGCTGACGGCGGGCTGCGCCGCCGCATCCGGCTGACGATCCTGGCGGCGGTGGTGCTGGCGCTGCTGGCCTATCTGCCGTTCGTGCTGAACAGCCGCACCGTGTTCGGCTTGCGGCTGTCGAACATGCAGCTGCTCAACATCGGCCTGAGCCAGGTCAACCTGATGCTGATCGCGATGCTCGGCTCGCTGTCGCTCACCTATCTCACCGGCTGCGCCGGGCTGATCTCGATCGGCCATGCCGCCTTCTATGCGGTGGGGGCGATGACCGGCGCCGTCGTCGGCACCCAGTGGGGCCTGCCGTTCCCGGTGGCGGTGGCCGCCTCGGCGCTGAGCGGCGCGGTGGTCGGGGTGCTGGCGGGGCTGCCGTCGCTGCGGGTGCGGGGGCTGTATTTCCTGCTGTCCACGCTGGCGATGCACCACATCGCCCAGTACAGCCTGTCGCAATACCAATACCGCTTCTTCGACGTGGTGGGCATTCCGCTGCCGGAGGCGCGCCTCGGCACCTGGGCGCTCGACACGCCGCTGCGCTGGTATTTCCTGCTGCTGCCGGTGGTGGCCCTGGTGTATTGGGGGTTGCGCAACACGCTGCGGCTGCGCGAGGGCAGGGCGCTGATCGCGATGCGCGACCACGAACTGGCGGCCACCTCGGCCGGCATCGAGGTGCGGCTGCTGCGCCTGAAGGCGTTCGGGCTGAGCTCGTCGATCGCCGCGGTGGGCGGCTGCCTCTACGCCTACTACATGACCAATGTGAACGCCGAATACTTCAACCTGAACTTCGCCATCCAGTTCATCGCCATGATCATCATCGGCGGGATGGGTTCGCTCGGCGGGGCGCTGGTGGGGGCGGCGGTGTGGCTGCTGCTGCCTTCGGTCATCACCGGCCTGATCGGCGAGGCGGGCGCCTCCGGCCTGGCCTGGGCGCAGGTGGTGGGCGCGCACAAGCCGCAGCTGGTCAACCTGACCTTCGGGGTGATGGTGGTGGTGCTGCTGCTGTTCGCGCCGGGCGGCATCGCCGGTCTCGGCCGCGGGCTCTGGCAGAAGGCGATGGCGGCGAGGGCGCGGCGATGAACCCGGTGCTCGACATCCGCCACCTGTGCGTCGGCTATGCGCGCAAGGGCCTGGCGCTGGACGATGTGAGCCTGCAGGTGCCGCCCGGCAAGGTGGTGGCCCTGCTGGGCGCCAACGGCGCCGGCAAGACGACGCTGATCCGCTCGATCACCGGCCTGATCGGGCTGCATGGCGGCGCGGTGAAATCCGGCGGCGTGGCCCTGCTCGACCGTCAGATCCTGGGGCTGCCCTCGCACCGGCTGGTGCGCCTGGGCATGACGCAGGTGCCGGAGGGCCGGCTGGTGTTCAAGCAGCTCGACGTGGAGGAGAACCTGCTGGTGGGCGCGGCGATCCTGCCGCGCGCCGCGGTGCGCGAACGGCTCGATGCCGTCTACCAGCTGTTCCCGCGCCTGCTGGAGCGCCGCAAGCAGGCCGCCGGCTGGCTTTCCGGCGGCGAGCAGCAGATGCTGGCGCTGGGCCGCGCGCTGGTCGGACGGCCGCAGATGCTGCTGGTCGACGAGCTCTCGCTGGGGCTGGCGCCGCTGATCGTGCAGGCGATCTACCGGCAGCTGCGCATCGTCGGCGAGACGCTCGGCGTGTCGATGCTGGTGGTCGAGCAGAACGCCCAGCTGGCGCTGCAGTTCGCCGACCATGCCTACATCCTGGAGCGCGGCCGCATCGTGTTCTCCGGCACCGCGGCCGAAGTGCGCGCCAGTTCGGCGGTGCACGATTCCTATCTGGGCGCGCGCGGCGACGCCACCGCGCAGGAGGCCGCGCCATGAGCGACGCCTGGCTCGAACTCGAGGGCCTGCAGATGCGTTTCCAGGGCCTGATGGCGCTGGGCGACGTCTCGTTCGGCGTGCCGAAAGGCTCGATCACCTCGGTGATCGGCCCCAACGGCGCCGGCAAGACCACGCTCTTCAACTGCATCGCCGGCATGTACCGCCCCACCGCCGGCAGCGTGCGTTTCGACGGGCAGGACATCACCGGATTCCGGCCGCCGCAGATCGCGCGGCGCGGCATCGCCCGCACCTTCCAGAACCTGGCGCTGTTCACCGGGCTGACGGTGCTGGAGAACCTGCTGGTCGGCAGCTACCTCCAGGGCCGCTCGGGCCTGCTGCAGGGCATGTTCCGCAGCGGCCGGAGCCGGCGGGAACAGGCCGAGTCGCAGGCGGCGGCGCATGCGATCCTGGGCTTCCTGGGCATGGAGGCCCTGGCCGACGCCCTGCCCGGCGAGTTGCCCTACGGCCAGCAGAAGCAGGTGGAGTTCGCCCGTGCGCTGATGCAGGAAGCACGGCTGGTGTTGCTCGACGAGCCGATGGCCGGCATGAGCAGCGCCGAGAAATCGGACATGACGCAGCTGATATTGCGGGCACGCCAGCAGTTCGGTGTCAGCTTCCTGATCGTCGAACACGATATTCCGGTGATCATGCGGCTGTCCGACAAGATCGTGGTGCTGGATTTCGGCAAGAAAATCGCCGAGGGCCGGCCGACGGATATTCAGAATGATCAGGCAGTGATCGACGCCTATCTGGGCGCGCCGGCGACCGATGCCGATTCGACCTTGCAGCCCGATGCGGGAGCCGACGATGGACGCTGACCGGACGGTGGATGTGGCGATTATCGGCGCCGGCCTGGCAGGCCTCTATGCGCTGCACACGATGCGCGGCCTGGGATTATCGGCGGTGGTGGTGGAAGCCGCTGCCGACGTGGGCGGCGTGTGGTACTGGAACCGCTATCCCGGCGCGCGCTGCGATGTGGAGAGCCTGCAGTATTCCTACTCCTTCGACGACGCGTTGGAGCAGGAATGGGAGTGGACCGAAAAATATGCGGCCCAGCCCGAGATACTGCGCTATATCCGGCATGTGGCCGACCGGTTCGACCTGCGGCGCGATATTTGCTTCGACACCCGGGTGGTGTCGGCGGTATTCGACGAATCCGCCGATCGTTGGCAATTGAATACCGAGCGTCAGGGCGACGGCTCGTCCGCGGGATTATCGGCACGATTCTGCATCATGGCCACCGGCGCATTATCGGTGCCGCGTCTGCCCGATATTGCCGGCATTCAGGATTTTGCCGGGCAGGTCTACCACACCGGCAGCTGGCCGCACACCGGCGTCGATTTTTCCGGCCGGCGGGTCGGCGTCGTCGGCACCGGCTCCTCGGGCATCCAGGCGATTCCGCAGATCGCCCGGCAGGCGGCGCGGCTCACCGTGTTCCAGCGCACCGCGAATTTCTCGATTCCCGCCTGGAACGGACCGCTCGACGCGCAGGCCCAGGCGGCGTTCAAGGGCGACTACGCGACGCACCGTGCCCGCGCGCGGGAGGTGGGCACCCTCTACCAGTTCAGCGACAAGGCCGCCTTCGAGGTGACCGCGGCGGAGCGCGAGGTGGAATACCGGCGGCGCTGGGATGCCGGCGGCGTGAATTTCATCCACGCCTTCAACGACCTGATGGTGAACCAGGCGTCGAACGACACCATCGCCGACTTCGTGCGCGCCCGCATCCGCGAGACGGTGCGGGACCCGGCGGTGGCCGAATCGCTGTGCCCGAACGACCATCCGCTGGGCTCCAAGCGCATATGCGTCGACACCGGGTATTACGAGACCTACAACCGCCCGAATGTGCGCCTGGTCGATCTGAAGCGGCAGGGCATCGACCGCTTTCTGCCCCAGGGCGTGCGCCTGGCCGGTGGCGAGGAGATCGAACTCGACGCGCTGGTATGCGCCACCGGCTACGACGCGCTCACCGGCGCGCTGCTGAACATCGACATTCGCGGCCGCGACGGCGTGTCACTGAAAGAAAAATGGGCGCAGGGCCCGCGCACGCTGCTGGGCCTGATGAGCGAGGGATTCCCCAACCTGTTCATCGTCACCGGCGCCGGCAGCCCGTCGGTCCTGGTGAACATGGTGGTCGGCATCGAGCACCATGTGCAGTGGATCGCCGACTGCCTGGATTACCTGCGCGGCCAGGGTTTCACCCGCATCGAGGCGACCGCGCCGGCCCAGGACGCCTGGGTGGAGCATGTGAACCAGGCCGCCGACCGCACCCTGCTGCCGCGCGCCAATTCCTGGTTTCTCGGCGCCAACATTCCCGGCAAGCCGCGGGTCTTCATGCCGTACGCGGCCAGGATTGGTATCTACCGGCGCGAATGCCAGGATGTCGCCGACCGGGGTTATGCCGGCTTCACCCTGTCGCGGGCCGCACAGGACGCCGCATGAACGATCCGCTGCGTCCTTTCGCCGGCCGGGTGGCGGTGGTCACCGGCGGCGCCAGCGGCATCGGCCGCGCCTGCTGCGAACTGCTGGCGCAGCGCGGCGCGGTGGTGGTGGTGGTCGACCGGCAGGCCGACATGGCGGCGGCGGTGGCGCAGGCGCTGGGTGGCCGCGCCTATGCGCTCGACATCGCCGACGTGGCAGCGGTGGAGCGCACCGCAGCCCGCATCGAAGCCGAGGTCGGCCCGGTGCGCATGCTGCTCAACGCGGCCGGCATCGTGCAGCCGAACGCGGTGCCGCCGGAGGCGATCGCCTGGGCGCAATACGACCGGCTCTACGAAGTGAACCTGCGCGGCACCTTCGCCATGGCGGCCGCGTTCGGCAGCCGCATGGCGCGACGCGGCGCGGGCGCCATCCTGAACATCGCGTCGATCTCGGCGATGCGGTCCACGCCGCTGCATGCCTACGGCCCGCTGAAGGCGGCCATCCTCGGCATGACCGAGAACCTGGCCGGCGAATGGGCACGCTCCGGCGTGCGGGTGAACTGCATCTCGCCGGGCGCGGTGCTGACGCCGGCGATGCAGGCCTCGTTCGACCAGGGCCTGCGCGACCGCGCCGTCATGGCCGCCAACTCGGCCACCGGCCGCATCTGCCTGCCCGAAGAGATCGCCCGCGCGGCGGCCTTCCTGCTGTCCGACGAGGCCTCGGCCATCACCGGCGTGAACCTGCCGGTCGACCACGGCTGGCTGGCGGCCGGCTCGTGGCCCACCTTCGGCGGGCTGCGGCCCGCGACGACCCCCCCGCAGGAGGCGCCCGATGCCGTCGCTCGACCCTGATGTGCGCCGCCTGGTGGAGGCGGGCCGCCAGGCCGGCAAGCCGCCGTTCGAGGCGCTGACGCCGGCGCAGGCGCGCGCCGCCTATGCCGCCAGCTGGGACCTGCTGCAGGCGCCCGCGCCGGCGGTGGGCGAGGTGCGCGATCTGTCGATCGACGGCCCGGCCGGCCCGCTCGCGCTGCGCCTCTACCGCCCGGCGCAGGCCGAACCCGGCGAGCCGCTGCCGGCGCTGTTGTTCCTGCACGGCGGCGGCTGGGTGATCGGCAACCTGGACAGCCACGACCGGCTCTGCCGCAGCCTGTGCCATCTGGCGCGCGCCTGCGTGGTGGCGGTCGATTACCGGCTGGCGCCGGAGCATCCGTTTCCGGCCGCCCTCGACGACAGCGCCTGCGCCTGGCGCTGGCTGCAGGCGCAGGCCGCGGCGCTGCACATCGACGCCGGGCGCATCGGCATCGGCGGCGACAGCGCCGGCGGCAACCTGGCGGCGGTGATCGCCCTGACGGCGCGCGACGGCGCCTTCGCCGCGCCCTGCCTGCAGCTGCTGCTGTACCCGGTGGTGGATGCCGCGGCCGACGACACCGGTTCCTACCGCACGGTGACCGGCGTGCCGCTGACCGCCGCGACCATGCGCTGGTTCATCGGCCACTACGCGCCGCCCGCGGTGCGGGGCGACTGGCGGGTGTCGCCGCTGCGCCGCGACAGCCTGGCCGGCCTGCCGCCGACGATCCTCTTCACCGTGGCCCACGACCCGCTCTGCGACGAGGGCCGCGCCTACGGCCGCCGGCTGGAAGACGCCGGCGTGCCGCTGCTGGCGCTGCATGCCGGCGACCAGATCCACGGCGCGCTGATGCAGGGCCGCCCGGTGCGGGCCGCCCGCACGCTGCTGGAGATGCTGGGCACGGCTCTGCGCGCCTCCTTCGAACCGCGGGCCTGATGCGCCCGCCAAGCCCAATCCGTCCGCTCCACCCGGATCCACCCATGCGACACGACCCCACCCCCGAGCTCGACGCGATCGTCGTCGGCGCCGGATTCGCCGGCCTCTACATGCTGCACCGCCTGCGCAGGCAGGCCCTGCGGGTGCAGGTGCTGGAAGCCGGCGACGACGTCGGCGGCACCTGGTACTGGAACTGCTACCCCGGCGCCCGCTGCGATGTCGAGAGCCTGCAGTACTCCTATTCGTTCGACGAGGAACTGCAGCAGGAATGGGTGTGGACCGAGCGCTATGCGAAGCAGGGCGAGATCCTGGCGTACATCCACCATGTGGCCGACCGCTTCGACCTGCGCCGCGACATCCGGCTGAACACCCGGGTGGTGGCCGGCGCCTTCGATGCCGACGCCAACCGCTGGACGGTCACCACCGACGGCGGCGACACCCTGAGCGCGCGTTTCCTGGTGTCGGCGGTGGGCTGCCTGTCGGCCTCGCGGGTGCCCGACATTCCCGGCCGCGACAGCTTTCGCGGCGGCAGCTTCCATACCGGCACCTGGCCGAAGGAGGGCGTCGATTTCACCGGCCTGAAGGTGGCGGTGATCGGCACCGGCTCGTCGGGCATCCAGGCGATCCCGCGCATCGCCGAACAGGCAGCCGAACTCACCGTGTTCCAGCGCACCCCGAATTTCAGCGTGCCGGCCTGGAACCGCCCGCTCACCGATGCCGAGCAGATCGCCTGGAAGGCGCACTACCCGGAGCACCGCGACAAGGCCCGCACCACCCGCTCCGGCATCCTGTACGACTACAGCCAGCGGGCCACCGGCGATGTCGGCGAGGAGGAGCGCCAGGCGGAATACGCGCGCCGCTGGCTGCGCGGCGGCGCCAACTTCACCCA
The DNA here is from genome assembly GCA_022701845.1 of Burkholderiaceae bacterium. The sequence goes on along the minus strand of JAKONS010000409.1, from coordinate 1,235 downwards.
TGCGTTCAACGACGTGTTCATCCGCCGGGAGTCGAACGACCAGCTCGCGGAATTCGTGCGCGGCAAAATCCGCCAGACGGTGCACGACCCGGCGGTGGCCGACCGGCTGGTGCCGAAGGACCATGCCATCGGCACCAAGCGCATCTGCGTCGACACCGACTACTACCAGACCTTCAACCGGCCCAACGTGCGCCTGGTCGACCTGCGCGAGACGCCGATCGAGGCGATCGTGCCGGAGGGCATCCGCACCACCGACGCCACCCGCGCCTTCGACGCCATCGTGTTCGCCACCGGCTACGACGCGGTCACCGGCTCGGTCGAGCGGCTCGGGCTGGTCGGGCCGGACGGGGTGTCGCTGAAGCAGCGCTGGTCGGCCGGCCCCGCGACCTATCTCGGCATCATGGTCGCCGGCCTGCCCAACCTGTTCCTGGTGACCGGTCCGGGCAGCCCGTCGGTGCTGACCAACGTGATCGTGTCGATCGAGCACCATGTCGACTGGATCGCCCGCTGCCTCGACACCATGCGCGCCGAGGGCGTGGACCGGATCGAGGCCGACGCCGAGGCCCAGGCGCAGTGGGTGGCCCATGTGAACCAGGTGGCCGACGCCACCCTGTTCCCGTCCACCGCCTCCTGGTACATGGGCGCGAACATCCCCGGCAAGCCGCGGGTGTTCCTGCCCTACGTGGGCGGCTTCGGCAGTTATGCCCGCATCTGCGAGGAGGCGGTCGCCGACGGCTACCGCGGCTTCGTCTTCAGCGATGCGGTCGACGACGGCGCCGCCTCTTCCACGGCAACCGCGACCGCGACCGCGACCGACCAGGAGAACGCACGATGAACCGCTTCGACGACCGGGTGTATCTGATCTCCGGCGGCGCGCGCGGCCTGGGCGCGATGCAGGCGCGGCTGCTGGTGCGCGAAGGCGCCCGGGTGCTGATCGCCGACGTGCTGGATGCCGAAGGCGCCGCGCTGGCCGCGGAGCTGGGCGCCGCAGCGCGCTACCGGCGCCTGGACGTGACCGACGAGGCCCAGTGGCAGCAGGCGGTGGCGTGCGCCGCCGAACTGGGCGCGGTGCACGGCCTGGTGAACAACGCCGGCGTGTACCGGCCGGTGCCGCTGGTGGAAACCAGCGCCGACGACTTCCGCCGCCACACCGACATCAACCAGCTCGGCACCTTCCTGGGCATGAAATGCATCGTTCCGGCGCTGGTGCGGACCGGCGGCGGCGCCATCGTCAA
>JAKONS010000381.1 GCA_022701845.1 Burkholderiaceae bacterium | reverse complement strand
ATCAGCGGATGCGCCGTGCCCATCGGCTCGGCGATCGCGCCGTTGAAGAAGTAGGCCGCCGCGAACCAGTACATCTGCTGCATCGAGGCCTGCAGCAGCGAGGTGTCGACATGGCTGCCCTGCCCGGTGCGCAACCGCTTCACATAGGCGGTGACGACGCCGAGCGCGGCCAGGATGCCGGCATTGATGTCCGAGACCGAGTTGCCCGGCTTGGCGAAGTGCCCCGGGCCATCGCCGGTGACGCTGATGAGGCCCGAGAAGGCCTGCAGCACCAGGTCGAAGCCGCCATGCCCGGCCAGCGGGCCGGCCGGGCCGTAGCCGCTGATCGAGCAATGGACGAGCTGCGGATTGATCAGCCGCAATTGCTCGTAGCCCAGTCCGAGCGCGTCGAGCTTGCCGCGCCGGAAGTTCTCCGTCACGACATCGCAGCGCGCCACCAGGCGCTCGACCACCCGCCGGCCTTCCGGCCTGCGGATGTCCAAGGCGACCGAGCGCTTGCCGCGGTTGAGCATCAGGAAGCCCGGCGCCAGGCCCGGGTCGCCCGGCTTGGCATAGCCGCGCGCATCGTCGCCGGCGGGGAATTTCTCGATCTTGATGACCTCGGCACCCATGTCCGAGAGCATCAGCCCGCAGGTCGGGCCGGCCATGATCTGGGACAGCTCCAGCACCCGCACGCCGGCCAGCGGCAGCTCGTCGCGATGCGTCATCTCAGCAGCCCTTGAAGACCGGTGGGCGCTTGTCCTTGAAGGCGGCCAGCGCCTCGCCGATGTCCTCCGTCGCCAGGCTGGCGCGGTAGTCGGCACGCGCGATCTCCTCGTCGTACTGCTGGCGGCCGATGGCATTGAGGACGCGCTTGGTCGACACCAGCGGCACCGGGGCCATGGCCAGCAGTTCGTCGATCCAGCGCCGCAGCTCGGCGTCGAAGTCGGCGCGCGGCACGAGCGCGTCGAGATAGCCGATGGAACGCATCTCGGCGGCATCGATCTGGCGCGCGGTCAGGAACAGCTTCTTGGCCGCGCCCAGGCCCAGGCGCGAGACCCAGCGCCGCAGGCCGTGGCCGTAGTAGTGCAGGCCGAGCCGCGCGGCCGGCATGAACATGCGGATGCCCTCGGCGCCGATGCGGAAGTCGCAGGCCAGCGCCAGGTCGGTCGAGCCGCCGAAGACCGGCCCGTCGAGCCGGGCCAGGGTCACGGCGCGCGTGTTCTCGATCTCGTCGGTCAGCAGCTCGAAGGTGTTCTCGGCGTTGGTCGTCGCGGTGGTGCCCAGGCGCGTGAGGTCGAAGCCGGAGCTGAAGGTGCGGCCCTCGCCGGCGAAGACGATCACGCGCACATCGGCGCGGCCATCGAGCTCGCGCAGGTAGCCGCGCAGGATGCCGACGTCGTCGGGCTCGATGCGGTTGTGCGTGGCCGGGCGGCGGAAGGTGATGGTCGCCACGGCGCCATCGATGGCCAGCGCCGGCGGCTGCGACGCAACGGCGGCGGTGGCGGTGGCGGTGGCGGGCGGCGTATCGGTGGCGGAGGAGTCGGTCATGGGTGGTGGGTGGGTGGAATATGAAGGAATGGAGAAGCAGCGCGCACGGGCGGTGGCGGACCGCCGGCCGCGATGCCGGCCTCAGTCGAAGCGCAGGTTCTGCTCGCGGATCAGGCGGCCCCAGCGGGCGAAGTCGCGCCGCATCAGGTCGGCGGCGGCCTGTGGCGTGCCGGCGACCACCTCGCTGCCGAAGGACACCATGCGGTCGCGCACGGCCGGCGTGGCGAGCGCCGCGTTCAGCGCGGCATTCAGGCTGGCGACCACCGGCGCCGGCAGGCCCCGAGGCCCGGCGATCACGAACACGCCCTGCGCGTCGAAGCCCGGCACGCCCTGCTCGGCCACCGGCCTGACGCCGGGCAGCGCCGGCACCTCGCGCAGCGAGGTCACGCCGATCGCCCGCGCCCGGCCCTGCTGCACCACCGGCACCGCCGGCCCGATGGTGGCGACCGACACCTTCACCTCGCCCGCCATCAGGTCGTTCATGGCCGGGCCGGCGCCGCGATAGGGCACGTGGACCATGAAGGTCCGGGTGCTGGACTTGAGCAGTTCGCCCGAGAGCTGGTGGATGGTGCCCAGGCCGGAGGTCGAATAGCTCAGCGAGCCGGGCGACCGGCGCATCAGCGCGACCAGCTCGGGAATGTCGCGGACCGGCAGCGAGGGATGCACCAGGAACGCCAGCGGCGACTGGCTGACGATGCCCACGTACGAGAACGAGGTCACCGGGTCGTAGGGCACCTTGCGCGCGTTCGGCACGATGGTCAGCGGGCCGCCGTCGAGCAGGCCGAGGGTCAGGCCGTCGGGCGGCGCGCCGGCGACCAGCTCGGCGGCGATGGCGCCGCCGGCCCCGGGCTTGTAGTCGACCACCACCGGTTGCCCCAGCACCTTCTCCATCACCGGCGCCAGGTCGCGCGCAACCTGGTCGGCCGAACCGCCGGGTGTGTAGCCGAGCACCAGCCGGATCGGTCGGGTCGGCATCCAGGGCTCCTGGGCCAGGGCGCTGCCGCAGGCCGCGAGGAAGAGACCCGTCGCCACGACGTGGCGTCTGGAGAAAGAGGCGATCGATGGCATGCTTCGATATACTTTGATGTTCTATTTGTATATTACGAAGACCCATCCGTATGCATGACAGTGCAAACCCTCAGAGCGGCCTAACGCTCGCCGCCCACATCCGGCAGACGGTCATCGATGACCTCTCGCAGGGCGCGCTGGCGCCGGGCATGGCGCTGGACGAGCAGGCGTTGTGCACCCGGTTCCAGGCCTCGCGCACGCCGGTGCGGGAGGCCATGCTGCAACTGGCGGCCGA
>JAKONS010000377.1 GCA_022701845.1 Burkholderiaceae bacterium | reverse complement strand
CGTCGGCCTGCAGCGCCAGCACCTGGCGCGCCTCGTCGACGGTGTAGCGCAGGCCGGCGATGTCGTCGACGCGGTAGAAGGCCTCGCCGTCGTGCTGCGGCGCCGGCTGCAGCGGCGCGCCGGCCGGCGTGCGCAGGCGCCAGCGCCGCAGGTCGCGGGCGCGCACCGCCAGGCGGCCGTCGGCGCCGCGCAGCAGCAGCACCGCGTCGCCGGTGTCGACGCCGTTGAGCTGCACCTGCAGCAGCGATTCCTGCAGGGCGTCCGGGGCTGCTGCCGCAGACGCCGCGCCGGCGGGCGGCAGGGCCGCGCAGCAGAGCAGCGCCGCAGCCAGGCGCACGCACGACAGGGTGCCGGGGCCGCGCGCCACGGCTGCTACGGCGCGGCCGCGACGGGGGCGTCGGCCGGCAGTTCGCCGGCATCGGTCAGCGCGACCAGATGCAGCGTGGCGCCGACCGGCGCGTCGTGGTCGATCGCCCAGGCGCGGCGCTGGCCGGGCAGCAGGTAGCCGGTGACCGCGGGCGCCGCCGGGGCGCCGCCGGCCAGCCGCACACCGTTGAGCTGCACATGGGCGTTGCCGCTGTTGACCGCGGCGAGCGCGGTGCGGTGCGGGCCGTCGGTGCGCCGGGCCGACCAGTGCAGATCCGGCGCCGCCGGTGCGATCGGCAGCACGAACACCGGCAGGCTGACGTTGAGCGCCATGCGCAGTCCTTTGTCGGAGGGGGTGGCGGGCTGCGGCACTTCCTTGAGCAGCAGCCGGTAGGCGAGCTCGCGCTGCGCATCCGGCGCCCGGCCGCGCAGCCCGACGCGCACGATCTGCACGCCGCCGGGCGCCAGGGCGAAGAGCGGCGGATTGGCCAGCAGCTCGCGCGTCGGCTCGAGCACGTCGACGCCGTCGCGCTGCGACCAGGCCTGCAGGTCGAGCTGGATCACGCAGGCCTCCGGCCCGGTATTGCGTACGGTGAGCGCCACCGCCCCGCGCCCGGCGGCCAGCGTCAGGCGCACCGGCGAGACGCCGAAGGAGCCGGCCAGCGCCGGGCCGGCGCAGGCGGCCCCCAGCACCCACGCCAGCAGGTGGCGGTGGCCGCGCCGCATCAGAAGGTGACGGTGGCGACGACGGTATCGGCGTAGGTGCCTGCCGGTGCATTCACCGCCGGGGCGATGCGGCCGTAGACCGTCAGCGTACGCGCGGTGCCGTCGCCGGTGTCGCTGACGATGGAGTTGGTGCCGTCGCCCCAGACGATGGTGCGCGCCGCGTCGGAGTACAGCGAGTACGGCAGGTAATTGCCGCTGGAGATCATCTGGCGCGCCGGCAGGTCGGCGGTGGAATTCGCGGTGGCGGAATTGCCCTGGCTCAGGGCCACGGTGACGCTGGAGCCGGTGGAACAGGTGGTGGTCACCGAGCCGGTGTTGTCGAGCGCGCGGGTCTTGTTGGCGATGATCGGGTCGTACAGGCCGAAGGCGATGCCGTTGGCCGCGCTGATGGTGCAGGTGGCCTCCACCGTGGCGCTGATCTGCAGGTTGTCGGTGGCCGTCTTGGCGCCGGCCTGCAGGGCGGTGGTGGCGGCCGCCAGGGCGACGGCGGTGAACAGGGCCTGCTGGGCGAAGCTGCGCGGGAGTCGGGAGGTCATGGCAATTTCCTTTACGTTTACGGTGCGTGAAGAAAGAGGGAAGGGGGTGCGCCGTACGCCGAAAAGGCCTGCCAGGCCAAGGGAACTGCGCGACGGTGACAGGGGGCGGGAGAGCGGGGGGCCGGAGTTGTCGCCGGGGTGGCGATCACCCGCGGCAGGCCGTGGCGCCACTGTAGTTTTGTTCGCGGGCGCTCACTTGGGCGCACGCTAGTCCGATCGACCTCACCGCGTCACGGCGGGCCGATCGCCGACGAAGGCGCGGGTGCGGCCGACCCGGCGCCGCAGCCGGACCGGCCGCAGCGACGGTCAGACGCCGCCGAGCGCGCGCAGCAGGTTCTCGGCGGTGGCCGGTGCCCGCAGCACCACCGGCTGGCCGGCCGGGCGGCCGGCGGCCACCGCGTCGCGCAGGGCCTCGTAGACGGCGATCGCCAGCATGAAGGGCGGCTCGCCGACCGCCTTGCTGCCGAACACGTTGTCCTCCCGGTTCGGCTCCGGCCACAGGTCCACCCGCAGGTGCTCGGGGATGTCGCCGGTGGCCGGGATCTTGTAGGTGCTGGGGGCGTGGGTGGTGAGCAGCCCCTGCGGGTTCCACACCAGCTCCTCGGTGGTGAGCCAGCCCATGCCCTGCACGAAGCCGCCCTCGATCTGGCCGATGTCGATCGCCGGATTGATGCTGCGGCCGACGTCGTGGAGGATGTCCACCTTCAGCACCCGGCTCTCGCCGGTGAGGGTGTCGAGCACCACCTCGCAGCAGGCCGCGCCGTACGAGAAGTAGTAGAACGGCCGGCCGGTGAGGGTGTGCTTGTCGTAGTGGATCTTCGGCGTGCGGTAGAAGCCGTCGCTCCACAGCTGCACCCGGTTGGCATAGGCCAGGCCGACGCATTCGGCGAAGCCGCGCTCCTGCGCGGGCGTGCGCACCCGGCCGGCGAAGAAACGCACCGCGGCGGCGTCGCAGCCGTCCAGCCCGGCCAGGAAGGCGGCCAGGTTGTCGCGCACCTGGCGCGCGGCGAACTGCGCGGCGCGGCCGTTCAGGTCGGTGCCGCTGGAGGCGGCGGTGGCCGACGCGTTGGGCACCTTGGAGGTGTCGCTCGCGGTGACCCGGATGTCGCCGAAATCCAGGCCCAGCTCGTCGGCCACGATCTGCGCCACCTTGGTGTGCAGGCCCTGGCCCATCTCGGTGCCGCCGTGGTTCACCTGCACGCTGCCGTCGGTGTAGACATGCACCAGGGCGCCGGCCTGGTTGAACAGGGTGGCGGTGAACGAGATGCCGAACTTCACCGGGGTGATCGCCAGGCCGCGCTTGAGCACCGGGCTGGCCGCGTTCCAGGCGGCGATGTCGGCACGGCGGCGGCGGTAGTCCGCGGTGTGCTCCAGCCGCGCCAGCAGCGGCTGCAGGATGTTGTCCTCGACCGTCATCCGGTAGTGGGTGACGTTGCGCTCGGTGGTGCCGTAGAGGTTGCGCAGCCGCACGTCGAGCGGGTCCAGGCCCAGGTGGCGGGCAATGTCGCCGAGGATCGCCTCGATCACGATCACGCCCTGCGGCCCGCCGAAGCCGCGGTAGGCGGTGTGGCTCTGGGTGTTGGTTTTGCAGCGGTAGGAGCGCACCGCCACGTCCGACAGGTAGTAGGCGTTGTCGGCGTGGAACACCGCGCGGTCGGCCACCGGGCCGGACAGGTCGGCCGAGAAGCCGCAGTCGGCCAGCATGGTGAGGTCGAGCGCGGTCAGCAGGCCGCTGGCGTCGAAGCCGGCCTGCCAGTCGTAGTCGAACGGATGGCGCTTGCCGGTGACCAGGAA
>JAKONS010000373.1 GCA_022701845.1 Burkholderiaceae bacterium | reverse complement strand
CGTCTGCGGCGGCTTCACCGGTTTCGACCGTGTCGCCAGCCTGGCCGACGCCTACGACCTGCCGGTGATGCCGCACGCCTTCAGCACCACCATCAACTTCCACGCCTCGCTGCAGATGGCCGCCCTGCTGCCGGCGCGGCGAGGCGGCGGACCGGCCAACTACCCGTTCGTCGAATGGGACCCGACCGGCAATCCGTTGATCGAGCTGTTCGATCTGGCACTGGACCGCCACGGGCATGTGGCGCTGCCGGAAGGCCCCGGCCTCGGCTTCGAGCTGGAGCCGGAGCGGCTCGCGCCCTGGATGGTGGACAGCTGGACGGTGCACCTGCCCTGAGCGCCCCGCGCCGAATCATTTCAAACGACAGGAGACACACGACATGACAACCGCATCACCCGATTCCCTCGGTCGCCGCTCGGTGCTGGCAGCCGGCATCGCCACCGCGTTCGCCAGCCGGGCCGCCGCAGCGGCATCCCCCTGGCCCGACCGGCCGATCACCCTGGTCGTACCGTTCCCGCCGGGCGGAACCACCGACGTCAACGCCCGCCTGATCGCCCAGAGCCTCGGCCGGTCGCTCGGGCAGGCGGTGGTGGTCGACAACAGGGCGGGCGCCAGCGGCAACATCGGCTCGGCGTTCGTCGCACGGGCGAAGCCGGACGGCCACACCCTGGTGGTGTCGGGCGTCGGCACCCATGCGGCCAACGTCGGGCTGTTCGCCAACATGCCCTACGACCCGGTCCGCGATTTCGTCCACATCACCAACATCTCGTCGAGCCCGAACGCCATCGCGGTGAATGCGGACTTCCCGGCCAGGACCTTCGCCGAGCTGCTCGAGCTGCTCAAGCGCGCGCCCGGCAAGTACAACTATGCGAGCCCCGGCAACGGCTCGTCCGGCCAGCTGGCCTTCGAGCTGCTCAAGCAGAAGGCGGGGCTCGACGCGACCCACATTCCGTACAAGGGCGCGGCACCGGCGGTCACCGATGTGCTGGGCGGCCAGGTGCCGATCCTGGTGATGGTGGCCGACACCCTGCCGCAGTATGTGAAAGCCGGCCGGCTGCGCATCCTGGCGGTGACCGGCGACCAGCGAAGTTCGCTGTTCCCCGAGGTGCCCACCGTCGCGGAGTCGGGCTTTCCCGGCTTCCGTGCGGTTTCCTGGACCGGCCTCTCCGCGCCGGCGGGCCTGCCCCCGGCCATCGCGCGCAAGCTGCAGCAGGAGGTCGTCGCCGCCTTGCAGGAGCCGCAGGTGAAGGAACGCCTGGAGGCGACCGGCAACGTGGCGGGCGGGCTGTCGTCCGCCGACTTCACCGCCTTCGTGCGCAAGGAGGTCACCCAGTGGACCCAGGTCGCCAAGGCCGCGAACCTGCGGGCCGAATAGGCGGCCGGCGCCGGAGTCGGGCCTTCAGCTGCTCTCGCGCTCGACGATGGCGTACTGGATGTCCACGATGCGCTGCGCCGGCGGCGTGCCGTCGGCGCAGTCGGCGATCATCCGGGCGGCCATCTGGCCGATGGCGGCACCGTCGATATGCACGCTGGTGAGGCTCGGCACCATGGTGGCGGCGAAGTCCAGGTCGCCGAAGCCGATCACCGCCAGCCGCTCGGGCACCGCGATGCCGCGCACCCGGGCCTGGGTGAGCACGCCGGTGGCCATCATGTCGGAGCTGCAGAACACGCCGTCGACGCGCGGCGCCACCCGCAGCAGGTAGTCGAGGCCGTCGCGGCCCTGCGCATGGGTGGTGGGCGACACCGCCCGGTAGACCACCGGTTCCGGCAGGCCGAGCTCCGCCGCCTGGGCCAGGTAGCCGCGCGCGCGCAGGTCGGCGCGCTCGTCGCGGCCGTTGAGCAACGCCAGGTGGCGCCGGCCGCCGGCATGCAGGTGCTTGCAGACCTCGCGCCCGATCTGCTCGTGCGACAGGCGCAGCAGCATGTCGATCGGCGTGCCGGTGGTGTCCCAGGTCTCGATCACCGGAATGCCCGACGAGACGAGCATGGTGCGGGCGTCCGGCGAGTGCAGCACGCCGGCCAGCACGATGCCGTCGGGGCGGCGGCCGATGATGGCTTTCAGCAGCTCGTCCTCGCGCGTGCGGCCATAGCCGATCTGGCCGACCATCAGCTGGTAGCCGTTCTCCTCCAGCGCCTCGGTCAGGGAGCGGACCATCTCGGAGAACAGCGAGCCGACGATGGTGGGCACCAGCGCCGTCACCAGGTAGCTGCGCGACGACCGCAGGCCGTTGGCCATCAGGTTGGGCACATAGCCCAGCACCTTGACCGCCTCGTCCACCCGCTGGCGCAGCGGCGCGGTGACCCGCTGCGGCGCATGGATGGCCCGCGACACCGTCATGGTGGAAACGCCCGCCAGCTGGGCGACGTCCCGCAGGGTGACGGAGGGGCGGTTGCGTTCGGCGAGCGGGGCGACGCTGTCCGGGAGGTCTTCGGTCATGGGTTTCGAGTCTAGGGGGCGCAGGCGACGGCACCGGCGCGGCGGACGGGTAACTACCGAATCCCGCGCGCGATGTTCACGATAACAATCACGGCTCTTGCATTTGTTCACGTTATCAGAACACACCGGACCGCCGAAACCGCCGGCCGTGTTCACCGCACCACCGCATCGGAGACAGTCGACATGAAGAAAATTTTCACCGCCATCGCCATCGCCTTCAGCTGCGCGGCGATGGCCCAGACCAACTGGCCGGAGAAGCCGGTGACCATCGTCGTGCCCTTCCCGGCCGGCGGCTCGACCGACATGGTGGCCCGGGCGCTGGCGACCGAGATGCAGACGAAATTCGGCCAGACCTTCCTGGTCGACAACCGGCCCGGCGCCACCGGCACCATCGGCGCCGGCATGGTCCGGCGTGCCGCCCCGGACGGCTACACCCTGCTGGTCTCCTCGCTCGGCGCCTTCGTGGTGGCGCCGCACCTGCTGGCCTCGGTGCCCTACGACGCGACCAAGGACTTCGACTACCTGAGCGTGCCGGTGCAGGCGCCCAACGTGCTGGTGGCCAGCCCGGCGCAGAAGGCCCGCAACGTGGCCGACGTGGTGGCCGAGCTGAAGGCGAACCCGGGCAAGGTCGCCTTCGCGAGCTCCGGCAACGGCTCGTCTGACCACCTGTCGGCCGAAGTCTTCTGGCAGCAGACCGGCACCGACGGCCTGCACGTGCCGTACAAGGGCGGCGCGCCGGCCATCAACGATCTGCTGGGCAACCAGGTCGCCTATTCCTTCCAGAACGTCAACGCGGTGCTGCAGCAGATCAGGGCCGGCAAGCTGCATGCGCTGGCCGTCACCGGCGACAAGCGCTCGCCGGTGCTGCCCGACGTTCCCACCCTGGCCGAGGCGGGGGTGAAAGGCGCCGAGGTCTATTCCTGGCAGGGCCTGGCCGCACCGAAGGGCCTGCCCGCCGCGGTGAAACAGAAGATCGCCGACGCGGCCATCGCCGCCATCAAGGATCCGGCCGTCGCCAGACGCATGCAGGAGCAGGGCCTGGAGATCGTCGCCAGCAACCCGGCCGAGTTCACCGCCTTCCAGGCCGCCGAATTCGTCCGCTGGCGCGACCTGATCAAGTCGCGCGGCATCCGCGCCGACTGAGCTGTACGCCGGGCCGCGCCTTCCCATCCCAGGAGACAAACCACCATGACATCGCCCAAGTTCTCGAAATCCGTGCTGCCGACCGCACTCCTGTCGGTCGTGCTCGCGTCCTGCGGCGGCGGCGGCAACGCCCGCATCGACACTGCCGCGGCCGGCGGCGCCACCACCCCCGGCAATCCCGCCACGCCGACGACGCCGACCAATCCGACGACGCCGACGACACCCACCACACCCACCACGCCGACAGCCACCGTCTTCCGCTCGGCCGGCATGGTCTACGCCGCCCCGGTATCGACCGCCGACGCCGCCGGCAACCGCACCGTCAGCGTCGCGGTGCTGACCCAGACCGGCATCCGGACCCTGTTCACCCCGGCCGTCAGCGTCGCCAACGCCGCCCTCATCACCGCCAACCTGGCACCGGGCAACCTGGTCGACTGGCTGCCCGCCGGCGGCGACACGGTGACGGTGGGCACCAACGCCGCCACCGCCTTCAACCTGATCCTGAAGAAGGGCAGTTCCGCCGCCGCGCAGTTCAACCTGCAGAAGTACGGCGCGGCCGTCTCCCGCAACGACGGCGCGCCCGGCCCGATGGTCGCGGCCGGCTGGATCTACGGCAAGACCGCCTCCACCATCACCGTCGGCGACGGCACCGTGGTCACCGCCGACATGGCCGGCCGCGCCTACGCCACCCCGATCAAACGCTACGAAGAGACCTACGCCATCGCCCCGGATGCGAAGGTGTTCAACGTGAACACCGCCGACTATTCCAAAAGCACGGTCTCCACCCTGGACGCGGTGCCGGTCACCGCCGACTACGCCTACGCCACCACCGCCCGCCAGGCCGCCTACCTGGTGTTCGACGACAACTACCTGAACGCCGGCAAGGCGAAGGTGGTCGCCATCTGGTACTTCACGCCCAAGTCCACCAGCGACGGCAAGCCGGTGTGGGAAGTGCCGACCCAGAGCCAGCTGCTGGCCGACAAGGGCACCGACCCGGTGTCGGGCCTGCCGTACGTGTCGATCAACGCCACCTCGCCGTCGTCGGCGCCCTACACCCGCAGCACCGAGCCGTTCGAGATGGTGCCCAACACGATGTACTACGTCGGCGACAACGAGGTCGCTTCGTACCTGCTGAAGGCCGACATGGGCACCGCCGACACCTCGGACGACAAGGTGATCAAGGTCGACGCCGGCTGGCCCAACAGCGGCTACCAGTACTGGAAGAACATGGAGACGATCGGCGTCGATCCGCGCTCGGTCACCGACATCTGGCTCACCCACGGACACTCCGACCACTACGGCACGGTGGTCGAGCAGCTCACCATGATGGACAACGCCGGCAAGCCGATCCGGCTGTGGGCGTCGAAGGAAGACGCGGCCGGCGTGACCAGCGACCAGCAGGGCAACACCTGGAACATCGCCGGCGCCCTGCCCGCCTCCGAAACCGTGATCCGCGCGCGCACCACCAACAGCTACGAATACGACAAGTGGTACGACTACGGCAACGTGCAGATCATGGTGATCTGGTCGCCGGGCCACACGCCGGGCAGCACCAACATGCTGTTCAAGGTGAAGAACCCGACCGACGGCAAGTTCTACACCTTCGGCTACCACGGCGGCTACGGCTTCAACGGCCTGACCAGCCCGACCGCCGCCAACGGCTGGCTGCGGCTGTCCTACCAGCACGGCTTCAGCTACCTGCAGAACAACGTCGACGTGGACTTCGTCGCGCCGCAGCACACCAACCAGTACCCGATCGTGGACGTCTACCAGGCGCTCAAGGCCTACAACCGCGACCCGGCCAACTCGGCCCGCCAGCTGACGATGATGCATGCGATGACCTCGCGGGTGTTCGACTCCCCGACCGTCGCCGGCAGCAAGCTGCAGACCGAGTTCGCCAACCAGCTGGAGAAGCGCCGCTCGGTGGCGTCCTATGCCGCCAGCGACGCCGCCAACGCCAGCTACAAGAGCATCGAGACCTCGGGGCCCTACAAGCCGGGCCGCGAGGCCGGTCTCACCAACGTGCAGGCGACCATCCTCGACGCCGGCAAGATCGTCCAGGGCTTCGTCGGCGCGCAGAACAAGAACCCGGCGATCCCGCTGCTGGCCAACGGCGTGGTGGTGCCGACCGACAGCTATGTGGACGACCCCACCGGCTACTTCGTGCAGGTCTCGATCGACGTCAAGGATTCCACCTACAAGGGCTACATCCCGCAGGGCTATGTGCAGGCCAGCCCCGGCCTGGGCACCACCATCACCTACAACGGCGGCCCGGTCGAATCGGTGCATGCGGCCAGGGGCACCTTCCATCCGCCGGAGGTGCTGCGCACCCAGCGGCTGAACAGCCTGGCCGAGGCCCAGGCGGTGCTGGCCACCATCGCCCGGGGCCGGTCGGTGACGGTGTCGCTCAACCGTGCCAGCGAGATCGTGGTGCCGACGGATGTCACCCAGACCTTCCGCTGACACGGGGCTGCGGTGGCTGCGGCTGCTAACCGCAGTGGCGGCCCTGCACGGCAGCGGCGTGGGCGCCGCAGCGCCTCCGCCCGGTGCCGCCGAGTACGAGCGGGCACGGCACTTCAGCGGCGCCACCGGCCAGGCGATCGACGAGGCGCAGGCGCTCGACCACCTGCGCCGCGCCGCCGGGCACGGCTACCTGCCGGCGCAGGTCGATCTCGGCTTCGCCCATCTCGACGGCAAGGGCCGGGCCGCCAAGGATCTGTCGCAGGCCTTCGTCTGGTTCCGCAAGGCAGCGGACCAGGGCTCGGTCATCGCGCAATGCATGCTGGGCGATTTCTACCGCGACGGCCTCGGCGGCGCCGAGCGCAGCGACGCACTCGCGCTGCAGTGGTACCGCCGCACGGCGGCGTCGTCCGACCGCTGCGCGCCCCGCTCGCAGTTCCAGCTCTACAAGGCCTACGAGCTCGGACGCGGGGTGCCGAAGGACATGGCCCGGGCGGTCGCCTGGCTCAAACGATCGGCCGATGCGGGCAACCCGGTCGCGCAGGCCACGCTGGGGCGCGCCTACCTCAAGGGCTACGGCGTGCCGCGCGACGAGGCCACCGGCCGAGACTGGCTGAAGAAATCCCGCGAGGGCGTGGCGCCGCACGACGACGAGGACGAGGACGCGCATGCACCGGCGTCCGCATCCGCCCGGCCGCACCGCCACTGAGGCGGCAACGGCGGCGGGCACCGCACCTCAGCGCGCCGGCCGCACCGCCACCGCCTCGATCTCCACCTTCACCGGCGCGATCAGGCCGGCGATGACGGTGGACCGGGCCGGTGCCGCACCGTGCGGAAAGTATTCGGCATAGGCGGCGTTGAAGGGCGGGTAGTCCGCCGCGTCGGTCAGCCAGACCGTCGTCTTCACCACGTCGGCCAGGGTGCAGCCGGCGCCCGCCAGGATGCCCGCCACCAGCTCCAGCGTGGCGCGTGTCTGCCCGGCGATGTCGGGCGCTGCGGGCTGCCCGGCGGCCATCGGCACCTGGCCGGAGACGAACACCAGCCGCTCCCAGGCCACCGCCGCCGAGATCGGCTGCGGCTGCCCGCCGCGCGATACCGGCTGCAGGTGCTCGATGCGGGTGTCGGCCGCGCCCATCAGTCGGGCTTCGCGCCGGAGGTCTTGACGATGGCCGACCACTTGTCGACCTCGGCCTCCAGGAAGGTGCGGAACACCGCCGGCGTGGTGCCCTCGACCAGGAAACCGCGCTCGGCGAAATAGCCCTGGATGTCGGGGCTGCGCACCGCCTGGTTGATCTCGCCGCTCAGGCGCGCCAGCAGTTCCGGCGGGGTGCCGGCCGGGGCGAACACGCCCTGCCAGGACAGCGCCT
>JAKONS010000368.1 GCA_022701845.1 Burkholderiaceae bacterium | reverse complement strand
TCGTCATCGCCGAGCTGCTCAAGCGCTCCGGCCTGTCGGCCGACCAGATCGGCGAAGTGATCATGGGCCAGGTGCTGGCCGCCGGCGCCGGCCAGAATCCGGCGCGCCAGGCGCTGCTCAAGGGCGGCCTGCCCAAAGCGGTGCCAGGTCTCACGATCAACGCGGTCTGCGGCTCCGGCCTGAAGTCGGTGATGCTGGCCGCGCAGTCGGTCGCCACCGGCGACAGCGACATCGTCATCGCCGGCGGCCAGGAGAACATGAGCGCCGCGCCGCACGTGCTGCCCAACTCGCGCGACGGCCAGCGCATGGGCGACTGGAAGCTGGTCGACACGATGATCGTCGACGGCCTGTGGGATGTGTACAACCAGTACCACATGGGCATCACCGCCGAGAACGTGGCCAAGCAGTACGGCATCACCCGCGAGCAGCAGGACGCGCTGGCGCTGGCCAGCCAGCAGAAGGCCATCGCCGCGCAGGATGCCGGCCGTTTCCAGGACGAGATCGTTCCGGTGTCGATCCCGCAGCGCAAGGGCGACCCGGTGGTGTTCTCGGCCGACGAGTTCATCAACCGCAAGAGCAGCGCCGATGCGCTGTCGGGCCTGCGCCCGGCCTTCGACAAGGCCGGCAGCGTCACCGCCGGCAACGCATCGGGCATCAACGACGGTGCCGCCGGCGTGATGGTGATGACCGCCAAGCGCGCCGAGTCGCTCGGCCTGAAGCCGCTGGCGCGCATCGCCAGCTATGCCACCGTCGGCCTCGACCCGGCGGTGATGGGCATGGGCCCGGTTCCTGCTTCCACCCTGGCGCTGAAACGCGCCGGCTGGAATGCGGCCGACCTCGACCTGCTGGAGATCAACGAGGCCTTCGCAGCCCAGGCCTGTGCCGTGAACAACGAAATGGGCTGGGACACCTCGAAGGTCAACGTCAACGGCGGCGCCATCGCCATCGGCCATCCGATCGGTGCGTCGGGTTGCCGGATCCTGGTGACGCTGCTGCACGAGATGCAGAAGCGCGATGCCAGGAAAGGCATCGCCTCGCTGTGTATCGGCGGCGGCATGGGGGTTGCCCTGACGGTCGAGCGTTGAGTTTCACGCACACTATGTTTTCGCCGTGCGGCCCCACCGGGCAGCGCGGCATCCGCAACCGAATAAAGACTTCAGGAGAGTGATCCATGGCCCAGAAAGTGGCATACGTAACCGGCGGCATGGGGGGCATCGGCACCGCCATCTGCCAGCGCCTGCACAAGGACGGCTTCAAGGTCATCGCCGGCTGCGGCCCGACACGTGACTTCGACAAGTGGCTGGCGGCGCAGAAGGCGCTCGGCTACACCTTCCACGCCTCGGTCGGCAACGTCGGCGACTGGGAATCCACGGTGGAGGCGTTCTCGGCGTCGAAGGCCGAGCACGGCAGCATCGACGTGCTGGTGAACAACGCCGGCATCACCCGCGACCGCATGTTCCTGAAGATGACCCGCGAGGACTGGGACGCGGTGATCGAGACCAACCTCAACAGCATGTTCAACGTCACCAAGCAGGTGGTGGGCGACATGGTCGAAAAGGGCTGGGGCCGCATCATCAACATCAGCTCGGTCAACGGGGTGAAGGGCCAGGCCGGGCAGACCAACTACTCGGCGGCCAAGGCCGGCATGCACGGTTTCTCGATGGCGCTGGCGCAGGAAATGGCCACCAAGGGCGTCACGGTGAACACGGTGAGCCCGGGCTATATCGGCACCGACATGGTGAAGGCGATCCGCCAGGACGTGCTCGACAAGATCGTCAGCACCATTCCGGTCAAGCGCCTGGGCGAGCCCAACGAGATCGCCTCGATCATCGCCTGGCTGGCCTCGGACGAAGGCGGCTACACCACCGGCGCCGAGTTCGCGGTCAACGGCGGCCTGCACATGCACTGAGCGCCACCGCCGCCAACGCGATCGCCCGCCCTTCCCGGCGGGCTTTTTTTTGCCCGCCAAGTCCCGCGCCCCCGATGGGAAAACGCCGGGCGCGGTCGTTGCAGCGGTTATAACGAAGCGATCCCCCTCCCACCCCCCGCAACCTCGAAGAAGGACCCTCCGACCGATGCCCCACAACGTCTCGCTCATCAACACCATCGCAGCGGGTCTCGGCCTGGCGCTCATCCTCGGCTTCCTGGCGATCAGGATCCGGCTGCCGGCCCTGGTGGGCTACCTGCTGGCGGGGGTGATCATCGGGCCGTTCACGCCCGGCTTCGTGGCCGACGCGGAGATCGCGGCGCAGCTCTCCGAGATCGGCGTGATGCTGTTGATGTTCGGCGTGGGACTGCATTTCTCGCTGGACGACCTGCTGGCGGTGCGGCGCATCGCCTTGCCGGGTGCGCTGGTGCAGATACTGGCCGCCACCCTGATGGGCATGGCCCTGGCGTGGTTCTGGGACTGGTCGCTGGGCGCGGCGCTGGTGTTCGGCCTGGCGCTGTCGGTGGCCAGCACGGTGGTGCTGCTGCGGGCGCTGGAAACCCTGAACCTGCTCGACTCCTACACCGGCCGGGTGGCGGTCGGCTGGCTGGTGGTGGAAGACCTGGTGATGGTGCTGGTGCTGGTGCTGCTGCCGCCGCTGGCCGGCGTGCTGGGCGGCAACGGCGGCGGCGCCGACACCATGAGCCTGGTCAAGACCATCGGCCTGACGCTGCTGCAGGTGAGCATCTTCGTGGCGCTGATGCTGGTGGTGGGCCGGCGGGTGTTCCCGTGGATCCTGTGGCAGGTCACCCGGACCGGCTCGCGCGAGCTGTTCACCCTGTGCGTGGTGGCGGCCGCGGTCAGCATCGCCTTCGGCGCGGCGGCGCTGTTCGGTGTGTCGTTCGCGCTGGGTGCTTTCTTCGCCGGCATGGTGATGCGCGAGTCGGAATTCAGCCATCGCGCGGCCGAGGAATCGCTGCCGCTGCGCGACGCGTTCGCGGTGCTGTTCTTCGTGGCGGTCGGCATGCTGTTCGACCCGCATGTGCTGGTGGAGCGGCCGTTCCAGGTGCTGGCGGTGGTGGCGGTGATCGTCGTCGGCAAGTCGCTGGCGGCGGCCGGGCTGGTGCTGCTGTTCCGCTA
>JAKONS010000357.1 GCA_022701845.1 Burkholderiaceae bacterium | reverse complement strand
ACGAACAGGTCCTGGCCCTCGACCAGCTCGATGCCCATCTGCTGCGCCAGGAAGGCGTGCTCGAAGTAGGCGCTGTTGTACATGCCCGGGGTGAGCACCACGCAGGTCGGGTTGGCGGTGGCCGGCGGCGCCGAGGCGCGCAGGGTTTCCAGCAGCAGGTCGGGGTAGTGCGCCACCGGCGCCACCCGGTGCTGGTTGAACAGGTCGGGGAACAACCGCATCATCATCTTGCGGTTCTCCAGCATGTACGACACGCCGGACGGTACCCGCAGGTTGTCTTCCAGCACGTAGTACTCGCCGTTGCCGTCGGCATCCGGAGCCCGCACGATGTCGATGCCGGCGATGTGCGAGTAGATGTGGTTGGGCACGTCGACGCCCACCATTTCCGGTCGGAACTGGGCGTTCTGCAGCACCATGTCCGAGGGCACCACGCCGGCGCGGATGATTTCCTGGTCGTGGTAGACGTCGTGCAGGAACCGGTTCAGCGCGGTGACCCGCTGCACCAGGCCGCGCTCCATGCGCTGCCATTCGTGCGCCGGGATGATGCGGGGGATCAGGTCGAAGGGAATCAGGCGCTCGGTGCCGGAGCCGTCCTCGTCCTTGGCGCCGTACACCGCGAAGGTGATGCCGACCCGCCGGAAGATGACTTCGGCCTCTTCGCGCCGGCGCAGCATGGTGTCCGGGGGCTGCTGTGCGAGCCAGCGATCGTAAGTTTTGTAATGGTCGCGCACCTGGCCCGGGGCGGGCGGCAGGGTGGCATACATCTCATCGAATTTCCGCATAGAAAGGGCTTTTCTCCTGCTGGTCAGGATAGCAAGTTCCAGGCCGGCAATGGTGAAAAGGCTGCCGGGACGGGCCCCCGTCGGCCTCCGCGTCAGGGAACATTGTGCTGCCAGTAAAACGTTTCGCGACGTCTCTGGCAAACAATCTCGGCCGGCGCCGCGCTGCGCCACAGGGCGGCGCCGCAGTGCGCGCTGTCGTGCCAGCCGATGCCGCGGTCGGCATAGCGGGCCACCGTGTCGGCGGTGGGATGGCCGAAGCGGTTGCGGTAGCCGGCCTGCGCCAGCGCCTGTGCCGGTGCCACCGCCTCCAGCAGGGCGGCACCCGACGAGCCCCGGCTGCCGTGGTGGGGCACCAGCAGGAAGTCGGCCGCCAGTGCCGCGCCGGAATCGACCAGCCGGCGCTCGTCGGCCTGGCCGATGTCGCCGGTCAGCAGCACCGCCCGGCCGCCGGCCTCGATGCGCAGCACGCAGCTCAGCGCATTGCTGGCGGCGCCGGGCCGGTAGTCGGCCGCCGCCGGGAACACGATGCTGAAGGCCACGCCGTCCCAGGTCCAGCGCTGGCCGGCCTCGCAGCGCCGTCCCGGCCGCAGCGCCTGCAGCGGATGGTCGGCTTCGAGCGAACTCAGCAATTGCGCCTGCGGCTGCTGGCGCAGCACCGCGGCGGCGCCGCCGGCGTGGTCGTTGTCGCGGTGGCTCACCACCAGCGTGTCGAGCCGCACACCCTCGGACTGCAGCAGCGGCACCACGATGCGCTGGCCGGCGTCGCTCTCGGCGGTGATGCGCGGCCCGGTGTCGTACAGCAGGGCGTGGCCGGCGGTGCGCACCAGGACGGACGTGCCCTGCCCGACATCCAGCGCCAGCACCTCGAAGGCACCCGGCGCCGGCAACACCGGCGACCACAGCAGGGCCGGCAGCAACGGCGCCACGCCCAGCGCCCGCAGCGCTGGCGGCAGCGGCATGCACAGCAGCGCGCCGCCGCCCACCGCCAGCGCCGCCACCCAGTTCGGTGCGGCCGGCAGCGCCAGCGCGGCATGCGGCCAGGCGGCCATCGCATCCAGCGGCAGCGCCAGCAGGCGCACCGCCAGCGCGGCCAGGTCCCAGCAGGGCGCGAACAGCACGCCGGCCAGGGCCAGCGGGGTGACCACCAGCGTGGTCCAGGGAATCGCCAGCAGATTCGCCGGCAGCCCCACCAGCGACAGCGAACCGAACAGCAGCAGGGTGAGCGGCGCCAGCGCCAGGGTGACCACCATCTGCTCGTGCAGCAGCGCGCCCAGCCGGCCGCCCCACCGGCGCAGGCGGCCCGCCGGTGGCGCCGTGCCCGTCACGGTGCTGGCGAACAGCACGCCGACCGCCACGAAGCTCAGCCAGAAGCCGGCCTGCAGCAGCGCCCACGGATCGAGCGCCACCGCGACCGCGCAGGCCAGCAGCCACACCTGCGGCCAGGGCCAGCGGCGCCCGGCCAGCCGCAGGCCCGCCACGATGGCCAGCATCGCCACGGTGCGCTGCGCCGGCAGGCCGCCGCCGCTGAACAGCGCATACAGCGCTGCCAGCGCCATCCCGCCGACCAGCGCGGCATGCGGTGCCGGCACCCACAGGCAGAGCCGCGCCGAGCGCCGCCACAGCCAGCCCACCGCGGCGGCGGCCAGCCAGGCGAACATCGTCACATGCAGGCCGGAGATCGACATCAGGTGGGCGACGCCGGTGGTGCGGAACACGTCCCAGTCGGCGCGGGCGATGGCGCGCTGGTCGCCGGTGACCAGCGCCGCGACCACGCCGGCGGCGCGGCGCCGGGCCTCGATGCCGTCCCGGTCGTCGTCGCCGGCGGCGGGGGCCGGGGCCAGCCGCGCCAGCACCGCGTCGCGCACCGACTGCCGGGCGCGCTCGACCGGATGCCGCCAGCCGGCGGCGTCCAGCCGCTGCGGCCCGCCGGCCTCACCCGGCTGGCCCTTCGTGCGCCCGGTGCGCACGCTGCCGACCGCCTGCAGGCTCTGCTCCCAGGCCCAGCGCTCGTAGTCGAAGCCGTGCGGATTGCGGCTTCCGTGCGGCGCCTTGAGGCGCAGCGGCAGGCGCCAGCGCTCGCCGGCGCGCAGGTCGGGCGCGCCGCCGGCCGATGCCAGCGGGTCGGCCGGATCGTCGGGCCCGGCGCTCCACCAGCCCACCTCGATCAGCGGCGGCAGCTCGACCGCCTGCCCGCCGGCATCGGCAGATTCGACCTCCAGCCGGAAGCGCACCCCGTGGGCCGAGGCCTGCGGCATGGCGGCGACGATGCCGACCACCACCAGATCGCGGCCTTCGATCGCCGGATCGAGCGCATGGCCGGCGAACACCGACGCCCGCAGGCCGCACAGGGAGAAGGCGCCGAGCGCGGCCATCGCCAGCACCGCCGTCGTTCGCCGGGCCGCAGGCCGGCCTCGGCGGTTCAGCCACCCGACGAGCAGCGCCACCAGGGCCGCCAGCGCCAGGCCGGCATAGACCCGCAGCGGCCACAGCGCCGGCTGCAGCAGTTGCGCACCGCTGCCGGCCAGCCAGCCGCACAGCGCCGGCGCCCAGGACGACACGGTGACGACGTCGGCGGCGCTCGGCGCGGCGGGGGTGCGGGGGAGGGCGGAGCCGCCGTCAGCGGCGGAAAGGTCCGAAACAGCGGGAGAGGAGAGGGGATGCGAGGCGATCGAACGATGGTAAGTACCGCCCCCACCCCCGAACCGCTGGAAACCGCCGTTGGGCTTGCCTCTTGCTAGTATGCAAAACCCGCAGGTGTGTGCAAACGTGCCACCTGCGCGCAGCC
>JAKONS010000354.1 GCA_022701845.1 Burkholderiaceae bacterium | reverse complement strand
TACAACTTCCTGGGCATGTCGGTCGGCATCAACCTGCCGGGCCTGCCGCGCGAGGACAAGCAGATGGCCTACGGCGCGGCCATCACCTACGGCACCAACAACGAATACGGCTTCGACTACCTGCGCGACAACATGGTCTACGAATCCGGCGACCGGGTTCAGCGCGGCCTCAACTACGCCATCGTCGACGAGGTCGATTCGATCCTGATCGACGAAGCCCGCACCCCGCTCATCATCAGCGGCCAGGCCGAGGACCACACGGCGACCTACGTGGCGATGAACCAGGTGGTGCCGCTCCTGGTGCAGCAGATCGGCGAGGCCGATCCGCGCACCGGCGAGGGCGTCGAGAAGCCGGGCGATTTCACGCTCGACGAGAAGGCCCGCCAGGTGTTCCTCACCGAGCAGGGCCACGAGAGCGCCGAGCGCATCCTGGTGGCGCAGGGCCTGCTGCCCGAGGGCGCCTCGCTGTACGACCCGGCCAACATCTCGCTGATGCACCACCTGTACGCCGCCCTGCGTGCGCACAACCTCTACCACCGCGACCAGCACTACGTGGTGCAGAACAACGAGATCGTCATCGTCGACGAATTCACCGGCCGCCTGATGGCCGGCCGCCGCTGGAGCGAAGGCCTGCACCAGGCGGTCGAGGCCAAGGAAGGCGTGGAGATCCAGGCCGAGAACCAGACGCTCGCCTCGATCACCTTCCAGAACTATTTCCGCCTGTACGGCAAGCTGGCCGGCATGACCGGCACCGCCGACACCGAGGCCTACGAGTTCCAGGAGATCTACGGCCTGGAGACGGTGCTGGTGCCGCCCAACCGCATCAGCCGCCGCGACGACCAGCAGGACCGGGTCTACAAGACCACCCGCGAGAAGTACGAAGCGGCGATCACCGACATCCGCGAATGCTTCGAGCGCGGCCAGCCGGTGCTGGTGGGCACCACCTCGATCGAGAACTCGGAAATCATCTCGCAGCTGCTGCAGCGCGAAGACCTGCCGCACCAGGTGCTCAACGCCAAGCAGCACCAGCGCGAGGCCGACATCGTGGCCCAGGCCGGTCGGCCGAAGATGATCACCATCGCCACCAACATGGCCGGCCGCGGCACCGACATCGTGCTGGGCGGCAGCCTCGAGAAGCTGCTGTCGGAGATCGAGGCCGACGACGCGCTCGACGAGGACACCCGCGCGCAGCGCATCGCCGACACCCGGACCCAGTGGCAGAAGGACCACGACTTCGTCTCGGCCCAGGGCGGCCTGCGCATCATCGCCACCGAGCGCCACGAATCGCGCCGCATCGACAACCAGCTGCGCGGCCGCTCGGGCCGCCAGGGCGACCCGGGATCGTCGCGTTTCTACCTGAGCCTGGACGACGCGCTGATGCGCATCTTCGCCGGCGACCGGGTGCGCTCCATCATGGATCGCCTGAAGATGCCCGACGGCGAGGCGATCGAGGCCGGCATCGTCAGCCGCAGCATCGCCAGCGCGCAGCGCAAGGTCGAGGCGCGCAACTTCGACGTGCGCAAGCAGCTGCTGGAATACGACGACGTGTCCAACGACCAGCGCAAGGTGATCTATACCCAGCGCAACGAGATCCTCGACGCGGCCGACCTGGGCCCGCAGATCGACGGCCTGCGCGAGAGCACCTTCACCGATCTCACCCGGCAGTTCGTGCCGGCCGAGTCGGTCGAGGAGCAGTGGGACCTGCCCGGCCTGGAGAAGGTGCTGGCCGAGGAATGGCAGGTCGCGCTGCCGCTCGCATCGCAGGTCGAGTCGGCCAGCGCGATCAGCGACGACGAGATTTTGGAAAAAGTGGTCGGCGCCGCCGACACCGCCTTCAAGGCCAAGGTCGAGCAGGTGGGCGGTGCCCAGTTCACCCAGTTCGAACGGGTGGTGCTGCTGCAGAGCATGGACTCCAACTGGCGCGAACACCTGGCCTCGCTCGACTACCTGCGCCAGGGCATCCACCTGCGCGGCTATGCGCAGAAGCAGCCCAAGCAGGAATACAAGCGCGAAGCCTTCGAGCTGTTCGGCCAGATGCTCGACGCGGTGAAGGTCGAGGTCACCAAGGTGCTGATGACCGTCAAGGTGCAGTCGCAGGAGCAGATCGGCGAAGCCGCCGAGGCCATGGAAAGCCAGGCCGAACGCATCGGCAACATGACCTACCAGGCGCCCACCGAGACCGGCGAGGTCGAGACCACCGCCGAGCCGATGCCGGGTGCCGAGGGCAGCCAGCCGATCGCGATGGCGCCGGAAGGCCTGCGCGTCGGCCGCAACGATCCCTGCCCCTGCGGCAGCGGCAAGAAGTTCAAGAACTGCCACGGCCAGCTGAGCTGAGCCTTTTTTCGAAAGACACCGGATGCCCGTGAACCTTTCTGCGCCCGATGCCGCGGCGCTGCTTCCTGTGGCCGGTGTGCGCATCGGCGTGGCCGAAGCCGGCGTGCGCAAGCCCGGCCGCAAGGACCTGACCGTATTCCTGCTCGACGAAGGCGCCACCGTCGCCGGCGTGTTCACCCAGAACCGCTTCTGCGCCGCGCCGGTGCAGGTGTGCCGCGAGCATCTGGCCGCCGGCGGGCCGGTGCGGGCGCTGGTCATCAACACCGGCAACGCCAATGCCGGCACCGGTGCCGACGGCCTGGCGCGCGCGCGCGCCACCTGCGACGCCGCCGCGCAACTGCTGGGCCTGCCGGCGCAGTCGGTGCTGCCGTTCTCCACCGGCGTCATCATGGAGCCGCTGCCGATCGAGCGCATCCAGGCCGGCCTGCCGGCGGCGATCGCCGATGCGCAGCCGGCCCACTGGGGCCGCGCCGCCGAGGGCATCATGACCACCGACACCGTGCCCAAGGCCTTCAGCGCACAGGCGCAGGTCGGCGGGCGCAGCGTGTCGATCACCGGCATCAGCAAGGGCGCCGGCATGATCCGGCCGAACATGGCCACCATGCTCGGTTTCCTGGCCACCGACGCCGCGGTGTCGCAGCCGGTGCTGCAGGCGCTGGCGCTGGCCCTGGCCGAGGGCTCGTTCAACCGGGTCACCGTCGACGGCGACACCTCCACCAACGATTCCTTCATCGTCATCGCCAGCGGCAAGGCCGGCAACCCGGTGATCGACTCGCTGCAGAGCGCCGACGGCCAGGCGCTGCAGCAGGCGATGCTGGGCGTGGCCCGCTCGCTGGCACAGGCCATCGTGCGCGACGGCGAGGGCGCCACCAAGTTCATCACGGTGACGGTCGAGGGCGGCCGCGATGCCGCCGAATGCCGGCAGGTGGCCTATGCCATCGCCCATTCGCCGCTGGTGAAAACCGCCTTCTACGCCAGCGATCCGAACCTGGGCCGCATCCTGGCGGCGGTCGGCTATGCCGGCATCGCCGATCTCGACCAGGGCGGCATCGAGCTTTTCCTCGACGACGTGCATGTGGCGACGAAGGGTGGTCGCTGCGTCGACTACCGCGAGGAAGACGGCCAGCGGGTGATGAAGCAGAGCGAGATTACGGTGCGTGTCGGGCTGGGCCGCGGTGCGGCATCCGACACGGTGTGGACCTGCGACTTCAGCCACGACTACGTGACCATCAACGCCGACTATCGCAGCTGAACGGGCGGACCCCCGGTCTTCCCCCGGTCTTCGCGCACTGCGTGTCGCTTCGCCAACCCCCTTTCGGGGGACGACACCTGCCAACCGGCAAACCCGGTCGGCGGTGTTCCATGACAACACCGCCCCTCATGAGCGCTTGGTTATGAACGACAGTTTCGAACGCCTGATAGCCCGCGCCGAGCAGGTGCTCGGCCGCCTGGAGGCGGTGCTGCCGCAACCTTTGTCGGCGCCCGACTGGAACGCCGCCATCGCCTGGCGCTACCGGCGCCGCAACAACGGCGCGGGGCGGCTGGAGCCGGTGCGCCATGTGGCGGCGCTGGGCCTGGCGGAACTGCGCGAGATCGAGCCGCAGAAGGAAAAGATCGAGCGCAACACCCGCCAGTTCGTCGAGGGCCGGGGTGCCAACAACGTGCTGCTGACCGGGGCGCGCGGCACCGGCAAGTCGTCGCTGATCAAGGCCTGTCTGAAGACCTTCGCGCCGCTGGGGCTGCGCCTGATCGAGGTCGACAAGGACGATCTGGCCGACCTGCCGGACATCGTCGAGATGGTGGCCGATCGGCCGGAGAAGTTCATCGTCTTCTGCGACGACCTGAGCTTCGAGGACGGCGAGTCGGGCTACAAGGCGCTGAAGTCGGCGCTCGACGGATCGATCGCCGCGGCCACCCCCAACGTGCTGATCTACGCCACCAGCAACCGCCGGCACCTGCTGCCGGAGTACATGGCCGAGAACCTCAGCTACACCCACACGCCCGACGGCGAGGTGCATCCGGGCGAGGTGATCGAGGAGAAGATTTCGCTGTCGGAGCGCTTCGGGCTGTGGGTCAGCTTCTATCCGTTCAGCCAGGACGAATACCTGACCATCTGCGGCCAGTGGCTGTCGACCTTCGGGCAGACGCCGGAGCAGATCGCCGCGGCGCGCGGCGACGCGCTGGTGTGGGCGCTGGAGCGCGGTTCGCGCAGCGGCCGGGTGGCCTGGCAGTTCGCCCGCGACCGCGCCGGGCGCGACGATGGCTGAGGCCCGCCGCCATACCGAGGTCGCGGTCGGCGTGCTGCTGCGCGGCGCGCACGACATGCTGCTCACCAGCCGTCCCGCCGGCAAGCCCTACGCCGGTTATTGGGAGTTCCCGGGCGGCAAGCTGGAAGCCGGCGAGACGGTGGAGCAGGCGCTGCGCCGCGAGCTGGAGGAAGAGCTCGGCATCGTCATCGGCCCGGCCGAGGTCTGGAAGATCACCGAGCACGATTACCCGCATGCGCTGGTGCGGCTGCACTGGTGCCGGGTGCGCGAATGGACCGGCGAATTCGAGATGCGCGAGGGCCAGGCGATGCAGTGGCAGCGACTGCCGCTGACGGTGGCGCCGGTGCTGCCGGGCGCGTTCCCGGTGCTGGCCTGGATGGCGCAGGAGCAGGGCTTCGAGGGCCCGACGCACCCGGACTGAGCCCGGCTGCATCGTCCGTCGTTCAGTGCGGCTGGTGCCGCGGATCGCCGTAGATCTCGTCTTCCGGCGGCGCCTCGGTCGGCACCCGGAACTCTTCGTTGGCCCAGGCGCCCAGATCGCCGCCCTTGCAGCGCGCGCTGCAGAACGGCCGGTAGACATTGGACTCGGCATACACGCTGTCGCCGCCGCAGCCGGGGCAGCGCACGATGCGTTTCTTCAGGGGTGGGGGTGGGGTGTTGGCAGGACTCGTCATGGCCGACGAATTCTGCCCATGCCGCGCGTCATGCGCACAGCGACAGCTCGAAACCCGTATCTTCGCCAGCGGGATGCAGGCGGCCATCGCCTTCCTGCTTCATCAGGCGCACCGACACCATCAGACGGTTGCCGCTGATTTCCGGCACCAGACCGGAAGACGGGTCCATGCGCAGGCGCAGCAGCTGGAAGCTGCGGCCCTGCGGCAGGGTCTGCTGGAAGTTGCCGCCCAGCGTCATCACCTTCTGCGGCACGCCGGAGTCGCGCAGCATCTTCAGCAGCAGGTAGATCGATTCGGCCAAAGGTGCCAGGTTGGAGGCCCAGCCAGCGACGTCGTTGCGCCGCACCATGCTGCTCTGGTGCTGCCAGGCGTAATAGGCGGGCAGGTCGAAGCCGCAGGTGCCGCCGGGGATGCCGGCGCGGCTGCGGATCGCCATCAGGAAATCGTTCTCGGTGAGCGGCTGCCCGGCCCGGCCGTTGAGCTGCAGCAGCGAGGCCAGGCACTGGTCGACCTGGCCGATGACCCCTTCGAGCACCCCTTCGGAGATGGCCGGATTTCCGCGAAAACCGTCGAGCTGCTGCTTCTGCTTCTCGAGGTCCTTCATCACGTCGGCCTTCAGGTCGGCGCGGGCTGCGACATCCATGATCTCGAAGATGGAGACCAGCGCGAAGTGGTGATCGAGAGGATGGTCGCGCGGCACCAGCTCGCCCAGGCGGCGGAACAACTGTTCGAGCCTCAGGTAGGTGCGGATGCGCTCGTTGAAAGGGTATTCGTACAAAATCACGGCGGCCATCATAGTCCCATGAGATGGGCGATCGAGCCCACCGCAACATCGAGTTGCGCGATGGTCGACATCTCGTTGAAAAGCACGAAATCCGCGGCGGCGCGGCGTGCGGCGCGGGTGGCCTGCGAGGCCACGATGCGGCGCACCGAGGC
>JAKONS010000340.1 GCA_022701845.1 Burkholderiaceae bacterium | reverse complement strand
GTCCTGTCCGGCCTCGCGGCCTTCACCGAGACCATTCGCCGTGTGTCGGGTGCCATCCGAGTTGAAAAATTCATCCAAAAGGAAACATCGAAATGAAGCATTCCCTGGTTCTCGCCTCCCTCGTCGCTGTCACCGCGCTCGCTGCCTGTGGCAAGAAGGAAGAAGTCGCCCCGGTGCCGGCGCCCGCACCGGTCGAAGCCCCTGCCGCCGCCACCCCGGCTCCGGCACCGATGGCACCCGCCGGCGGCGCGATGTCGACCAAGCCGGACGCCACCACCGGCACGGCCGGTAGCACCGGAAGCACCGGTGCGATGGGCTCCACCGGCGGTACCGGCGCCATGGGCTCGACCGGCACCACCGGAACCACCGGCGGTGCGATGGCACCGGCCACGCCGATGGGCAACGGCACCGCCGATTCGGACGAGGCCGCCAAGCGCGCAGCCGATGCCGCGGCCGCCGCCGCCCGGAAGTAAACCGCTTCCTCTCGCGAAAAAGCCACCGGCGACGGTGGCTTTTTTCATGGACGCAGCAAACGTCGGTGCGGGCTACCGCACTACACCACGATCCATTCGGTGCCGGCGCGAGGATCGGCCACCACGATCTGCTCGGCTTCCCATTCCAGCGCCGCTGCCAGGCCCGCCCGCGCCAGGTCGGGACGGTTGTTGCGTTCGCTCAGGTGCGATGCCACGACGCAATGCAGGCCGTCGTGCCGCAGGCTGCGGGCGATGTCGGCCGCGGCCGCATTGGCCAGGTGCCCGAAGCGACCGCTGACCCGCCGCTTCAGAAACTCGGGGTAGGCCGACAGCGACAGCAGTTCGGGGTCGTGGTTGGATTCCAGCATCAGCGCGTGAACGCCCTGCAGTTGCGCCAGCACATGGCCGGTCACATGGCCCAGGTCGGTCGCCACGCCGAGATGCCGGGCACCGTCGGAGCAGCGCAGCTGCAGCGGCTCGCGCGCATCGTGCGGGACGGTGAACGGTCGGAATTCGAAGCCGGCCAGCGCCACCGTCTGCAGGTCGTGCACCGGGCGCAGCAGGCCGTCGAAATCCGGGCTGCCGATGGCGGCGTAGGTGCCCTCGCTCATCCACACCGGCAGGCGGTGCCGCAGCGCCACCTGCAGGGTCGAGCCGATATGGTCGGAGTGCTCGTGGGTGATGAAGATGCCGTCGAGCTGCGGGTAGGCCACCCCGGCCTGGAGGAGCCGCTTCTCCAGCGCCCGTACGCCCAGGCCGCAGTCGATCAGCAGCCGGCTGGTGCTGGCGCCGCTCGAACCTTCCACCAGCGTCGCGTTGCCGGAACTGCCGCTACCCAGATTGCGAAACCGAAGCATCTACCGACGGTTCCTTACTTCAGGTCGTCGGCGATGACACGCACGATGCGGTTGGCATCGGCTTCCGGCGCCGGCGATCCGCCTTCGCTCAGCACCGAGACGGTGGTGGCGTTGCCGTCGCCCTTGACCGCCACGCGGTAGCGCACCGGCGGCTGCGCGTCGGGATTGCGGTTGAAGATCTTGCCGAGGAAGCCCTGGTCCTTGCGGTCCGCGTTCGGCGCTACATAACGCACGAAGTAGATGCCCTGGCTGCGGTCGCGGTCCTCGACGGTGAAGCCGGTGCGGTCGAGCGTCAGCCCGACACGGCGCCAGGCGCGGTCGAAGCTTTCGGAGAGCCGCACCACCGGCGCGCCGTTGACGACCGTGGTCTGCACCGTGTTCTGCTGCACCGGCGTGGCGGCGGCGATCAGCTGCTTGGACTGGGTTTCGCTGGCGCCACCGAGCTTGACCATCAGGCGACGCAGCATTTCGGCTTCCAGCTCCGGGTCGGCCGGGCGCGGTTGCCACACGGTGCGCTCTTCCTGCCGGTTGCTGGAGGTGTAGACCTCCTGCATGCCGCGATGGCTGATGTAGATCTCGGTGGCGCCGTCGGCGCGGCGCTCCATGCGGGTACGGAACCGGTCGCGCTCGCTGGTGGAATACAGCGAGTCGAGCACCTTGCCCAGGGTCTGGCGGATGAAGTCCTGCGGCAGCTTGGCGCGGTTCTCGGCCCAGTCGGTTTCCATGATGCCGGTGCTCGACTGGTCGGTGGTCAGCAGGAAACCGTTCTCCAGCCAGAAGTCGCGGGTGGGATCCCACAGCTTGTCGGCCGAGCGCTTGATGACCAGCCAGCGGGTGTTGCCGTCGCGTTCGATACGCACGTCGCCCAGGCTGCTGGGCGCGGTTTCCGCAGTGGGCGAACTGACCGCCTGGGCGGCGTCGTAGCTGGCAGCCGACGCGGTGGCGCCGGCCGGCACCACGTAGCGGCTGTCGCGGTTGAGCTGGGTGAGGTCCGGCGGCACCTCGAGCGTCGGCGCGGCGCGCTTGGCGCTGCGGTAGTTGATCTTGTCGTTGTCGAGCATGCCGCAGGCGGTCAGCGCGAAGACCATGCCGAGGCAGGCCAGCCGTGCGGCCACGGCGGTCGGGGAGGCGAAACGGGTCACGGGAAATCCTTCATTCGATCGAGAAGCGGAGGGCGCCGGCAGGAACGGGCTGCCCGCTGCCGCAGGGTTGGGGTCTACAGCAGGCCGGAGGCTTGGAGCGCCTGTTCGACAACTGGTTCATTCGCCGGCGACAGCACGGTCATGGGCAGGCGCATGGTGCCGCCGCAACGGCCCAGGCGCTGCATCGCCCACTTCACCGGAATCGGGTTGGCCTCGACGAACAGATGCTTGTGCAGGGGCATCAGCTGGAACTGGATCTCCATGGCGCGGCGCACGTCACCGGCGATGGCCGCCACGCACAGCTCGTGCATCAGCCGCGGCGCCACGTTGGCGGTCACGCTGATGTTGCCCTGGCCGCCGCACAGCATCAGCGCCACCGCGGTGGGGTCGTCGCCAGAGTAGACGGCGAAGCTCTTGGGCACATCGCGGATCAGCCACTGCGCGCGTTCGATGTTGCCGGTGGCTTCCTTGATGCCGACGATGCCGGGCACCTGGGCCAGGCGCAGCACCGTGTCGTGCTGCATATCGGCCACCGACCGTCCGGGCACGTTGTAGAGCACGCAGGGCAGGTCGCCGACGGCTTCGGCGATGGCCTTGAAATGCTGGTACTGGCCTTCCTGCGTCGGCTTGTTGTAGTAGGGCACCACCTGCAGCTGGCTGTCGGCGCCCACGCCCCGGGCGAACCGGGCCAGCTCGATCGCCTCGCGGGTCGAATTGGCGCCGCAGCCGGCCATCACCGGCACCCGGCCCGCCGCCTGCTCCACCGACACCCGGATGATCTCGCAATGCTCCTCGACATCGACCGTGGGCGATTCGCCGGTGGTGCCGACCACGCCGATGCAGTCGGTGCCCTCGGCGATATGCCAGTCGATCAGCTGGCGCAGGGTGGGGTAGTCGACGCTACCGTCTTCATGCATGGGCGTGACCAACGCCACAGTGCTGCCAGTCAGGATGCCGGGGAATGAGCTCATGTGCGCAGGAATGCCGTAGTGGAGGCGGGAGCCAAAGGCGCGATTTTAGCCGCGCCCGGGTTACCGGGGCGTGG
>JAKONS010000307.1 GCA_022701845.1 Burkholderiaceae bacterium | reverse complement strand
TCCTCGCGTTCGGCCGACGAGCGGGACCGCCGCACCACGTCCCATTGCGCGCGCAGCACTGCCAGCGGGGTGCGCAGCTCGTGGGCCGCGTCGGCGGTGAAGCGGCGCTCGCGCAGCAGCAGCGCCTCGACCCGGGCGAACAACCCGTTCATCGCCCCCACCAGCGGCCGCAATTCCACCGGCGCGCTGACGGCCGACAGCGGCGACAGTTCGTCGGCCTTGCGCAGCGCCAACTCACCGGTCAGGTCGTACAGCGGCGACAGCGCGCGGCGCACCGCCCAGGCCATCACCGCCAGCAGGATCGGCAGCACCACCAGCCACGGCACCAGCTGCGACAGGGTGAGCGCATAGACCAGGTCGTCGCGCTCGCGCGACTTCTGCCCGGCGGCCACCAGCCAGTCGCCGCTGGTCGACTGCAGGTAGTAGATGCGCCAGGGCTGGCCGGCGATCGGCTCGTCGAGGAAACCGCTGGCATCGGGCCGGCGGATGAGTTCGATGCCTTCGCGGTCCGCCAGGGTCAGCCGACCGCTGCTGTCCCACACCGCCACCGCCAGGTCGCGCAGGTCGGCCTCGCCAGCGCCGGCATCGCCCTTGCGAGGCAGCAGCCGGCGCAGCGGATTAGTGCCGGCCAGCGGGGTGTCGGGCAGGGTGGCCTGCACCTGGCGCGCCAGGCGAATGATCTCGGTGTCGTAGAGCTCGTTGATCTCGTGGCGCGCCCGCTGCACCGTGATGGCCAGCGCCGCCGCCCACACCAGCGGCGCGCAGGCCAGCAGATAGAACATCAGGCGGCGCTGCAGGCTCATGGCGCCGGCTCCCCGCTGCCCAGGGCATAACCCACGCCGCGCACGGTGCGCACGATGGTGGGCGAGATCTTGCGGCGCAGCTGGTAGATGTAGACCTCCAGCGTGTTGCTGCCGGGGCCGCCGTCGTCCCAGTCGTAGAGCTTGTCCTGCAGGTAGGTCTTGGACAGCACCCGCTGCGGCTGGGCCAGGAAGGCTTCCAGCAGCGCGATCTCGCGGCCGGTCAGCTCCACCCGCGCACCTTTCCAGCTGACCGTCTTGCCGGCCGGGTCGTAGTCGAGCGCGCCGTGCTTCCACAGCGCCTGCGCATGGCCGGCCGAGCGGCGCACCAGCGCCCGGATGCGCGCGGCCAGTTCGTCGATGGTGATCGGCTTGACCAGGTAGTCGTCGGCGCCGCCGTCGAGCCCCTGCACCCGCTGGTCGACCTGGTCGCGGGCGGTGAGGATCAGGATCGGGCTCTTCACCGCCTGCGCCCGCCAACGCGCCAGCCATGACATGCCGTCGCCGCCGGGCAGCCCCAGGTCGAGCACGATCGCGTCGAAGCGGGTATCGACCAGCGCGAAATCGGCCTGGCGGCCATCGGTGAACCAGTCGACCACATGGCCGAGCTGCCGCAGGCCGGCGGCCAGGGCCTCGCCCAGCTGGAGGTCGTCTTCGACCACGAGAAGTCTCATGCGCGGTGTCTCCTGAAAAACAGGCGCCATTATGAATAACGGCAGCGTCCGGCCGATATTGTGGTGTGGTGCCGGTCGAATCTGCCAACTTCCGCACGATTCCGGCCGCTAGGTGAATCCGTTAATCCTGGCTTCAGCTTTCTCCAGCACAATGCCGGGCGGCCGAATCGGCGGCATGCGGCACCAGCTACAAAACGGAAAATATATGGGCAACTGGTTTCGCCATTCACACAGAATCGATTTTCGGCGCAGCCGCATTCTGGGTTTCAGCCTGATCGAAATTCTGCTGATTCTGGGCGTGGTCGGGGTATTGGCCGCCATCGCCTTGCCGGGTTATCGCTCCTATGTCGCGCGTGCCCAGATGGCCGAGGTGATCGTCGACATGAGCGCCATCGGCACGATGCTGAAAGCCTACGAGATCGAGCACGGCCAATTGCCGGACACGCTCGCGCAGATCGAATGGACCAAGCCGGATAAATGGGGCAACCCGTATTACTACCTGAATATGGCGGGCGCCACCATCGGGCAGAAACGAAAAGACCGTTCGCTGCACCCGTTGAACAGCGATTACGACCTGTACAGTGCCGGCCCCGACGGCAAGACGACGACACCGTTGACGGCGAAGATCTCGCAGGACGACATCGTTCGCGCCAACAACGGCGCTTTCATCGGCATCGCCAAAGATTATTGAAATGCCTTTTCAGGGTCGCACCTTCGTCCGAAGCAGAATCGGCAGGAAGATCTTCCTGTCCTTCCTGTTGATAATCGCGGTTCCGCTGATCTGCATCTCGCTGCTGTCGCAGCAGCTCAGCGATTTCGTGCTCACCAAGGCGACCGACCAGCTGTTGCGGGATTCCACCAAATCGGTCGCGCTCAATCTGCTCGATCGTCTGCGCAGTGCCGAGGCGGTGCTGCGCATTCTGCAAACGTCGCGGCAAAGCGGTGCGCCCAACGCCGATGCCGACGATCGCGCGCGGGTGGTTTTCTCGTCGACGAGAATCGGCCCGCCCACGACGGCTGTCGATCCGGCAAAACCGCGGATTCGCGTTGAATCGCAGCCGGGCACCGCCTGGCCGGAAGTGACGATGGAAATCGTCGATGCAT
>JAKONS010000262.1 GCA_022701845.1 Burkholderiaceae bacterium | reverse complement strand
CCCATCGAACGTTGCCGGCCCGATGTTCCCGTCCTCCATCGCCGGCAGCCTGCCGAAGCCGGCCTGGCTCGCCGAGCCGAACAAGCTCTGGCCGCAATGGGCGACCGAGGGCGATGCGCTTCGGCAGGCCAAGGCCGACGCGACCCTGCTGTGGATCAAGGCCCAGGAAGACGCCGGCCTGGACATCGTCGGCGACGGCGAGCAGTCGCGCCAGCATTTCGTGCACGGCTTCCTCGAGCAGGTCGACGGCATCGACTTCGAGCACAAGGTGAAGATGGGCATCCGCGACAACCGCTACGACGCGATGGTGCCGCAGGTGGTCTCGGCCCTGCGCCTCAAGGGCCGGGTGCATGCGTTCGAGGCACGGCTGGCGCGCGCGCACACCCGCAAGAAACTGAAGTTCACCCTGCCCGGGCCGATGACCATCGTCGACACCGTGGCCGACCGCTTCTACGGCGACAGGATCGCGATGGCGTTCGCCTTTGCCGAATTGCTCAACCAGGAAGCGCTCGCGCTGCAGGCCGACGGCGTGGACATCATCCAGTTCGACGAGCCGGCATTCAACGTCTACCTGCAGGACGCCGCCGACTGGGGTGTGCGGGCGCTGGAGCGTGCCGCGCAGGGCCTGACCTGCAAGACGGCGGTGCACATCTGCTACGGCTACGGCATCAAGGCCAACACCGACTGGAAGCGCACGCTGGGCAATGAGTGGCGCCAGTACGAGGCGGTGTTTCCCGCGCTCGCCAGGAGCAGCATCGACCAGGTGAGCCTGGAGTGCATCCACTCCCATGTGCCGCCCGATCTCATGGCATTGCTGGCCGGCAAGGATGTGCTGGTCGGCGTCATCGACGTCGCCAGCGATGTCGTCGAAACCGCCGAGGAAGTGGCCGACGCCATCGGTCGTGCGCTGGCATTCGTGCCGAAGGAGCGGCTCTTTCCCTGCACCAACTGCGGCATGGCGCCGATGGGGCGGGACGTGGCGTGGCGCAAGCTGCAGGCGCTGGCGGAGGGCACCAGGCTGGCACGGGAACGGCTGGCCGCCGCTTGAGGCGCGATGCGGGGGGCGCCGTCGGTCGAACCGGCGCCCGGCGCCGCGAGCGGCTACCCGCGCCGCACCACCCTGCCCGCCGGCGACGCCGGTGACGTCGGCACCCGCAGCAGATCGGTGAACGCGCCGAACCACCAGGAGCGCATGCCGATCAGCAGCGTGTACGGCCGCTTCTGCTCCGGTGATAGGCGCTGGTCGGCGAGGTGCTGCTGCGCGAAATCCTCGGCCACCCGGGTGAGGCGCTCGTTGAACATGGCCGCCAGGCTGCGGCCGATCTGTCCGTGGACCAGCAGCAGCTGTTCGCCCTCGCCATCGAAGCCGCCGCTGAAATAGTCGGACAGCGCGTTGTCGCGGAAGTAGCGCATCACCGGGCCGTGCGGCCGCCACCGGAAGGTCTTCGCCAGTTTCAGCCGGTAGCGGTTCAGCGGCCTGAGCTCGATGACGCCGATGCGGTCGAGCGCCGCCATGCAGCGCACCGCCTCGGCTTCGCCGACCTGGTAGGTGCCGACGATCTGGTCGAAGGTCCACTGGCTCATGCACGAGATGGCGAACAGCAGCAGGAGCCGGTCGGCGACCACCGCCGCCTCCTGCGCGTCGGTCAGCTCGCCGCGCAGCGGCTGGCTGTCGACCACCCGGCGCGCCAGGTCGGCGAAATCGATCCGGGCCACCCGCAATATCTCGTCGATGCGCGACAGCGGCATGTCGCCCCGGGCGAACAGGCGCTTGACGCTGCTCTCGGCCATGCCGATGCCCCGCGCGACGTCGGCATAGGTCAGCCCGGCGGCGCGCAGTTCGATCTTGAGTGCGGAAACGAGGTCGGCGGTGCTGCTCATAGGGTATCGCCAGATGATACTTTGCAGGCACGCCAGCCAGTGCTTCCGTAAGAGCGATGGTGCTTTTCCAGGCCGGCGACGAATATCCGCCCCGTCGTCAACTCCCTTCGGAAACCATCGTGAAAACCAGCTCTATTCGACCCGACACCAAAGCCTGGCGAGCCCAGGTCTGGATCTCCTTCGGCGCCGCCATCACGGTGTGCGCGAGCGGCCTGGCCTGGCTGCCCGGCGCCGACCTCGACCGTGCCTTCATGGTGATGGGCTATGTCTTCTGCCTGTGCAGCGTGTTCGCCCTGTCGAAGTACATCCGCGACAACGCGCTGCGCAGCGACGACACCCCCCTGTGGGGAGGTGTCGTGTGGGGAGGCTTCGGCCTGGCCATGCTGCTGACCGGCTGGGGCATGTGGCGCATGGAGATCAGCCCGACCTACAAGGCCTATCTGCTGGTGGCCTGGATGTTTCTGGTGTCGACCGCCTTCACGCTGGCCAAGACACTGCGCGATGCGCATGACGCCCGGCTGCGCGATGCCGACGCTCCGCGCGCGCCGTCGTCGCAGCAAGCCTGAGGCGGACGCTCATGAACCCGCCGAACCCTCTGCTGCCCCGTCGCTCGCTGCTGGTGCTGCTGCCTGCCGTCTCGCTGCAGGCCCTGGCGCCCAGCGCGCAGGCGATCGAGAACGCGTCGGCTGCATCGAGCGCACTGTCGCTGTTGCCGGTGGCGGTCTCGGTGGTCGCGCCGGTGGCCCTCTTCTCGGCGGGCGTCACGCTCACCGTGGTGTCGGTGCAGGCTTCCGCGGCCGGCACCGTCTGGGTGCTGGAACGCGCCTCGGACGGGGTGCAGGCCAGCGTGCAGCTGGCGGGCCATGCGGCCCTCGCCGTGGGCAGCGTGCTCGTCTGCAGCGTGATCGCCTCGGGCGTCGTCCTCAGTGCCGCGGGGCAGGTGGCGGCCTTCGTGCCCAACGCCATCGGCGAAGCCCTGCTCTACAACGAACGGATCACGCCGTGACGCCGCGCGCGTTCGGCGGTGCGGCGGTGTTCGCGCTCCTGCTGTGCGTGTCTGCAGGCACGGCGGCCGGCCAGGCCTGCGACGCCCGGCCGCTCGACCTCGTGTCGATCACCCGCGGCATGGCGCTGGCCCAGGCCACCGCCCGGGCGCTCGACCTGTCGAAGGCCGAGGTGGTGATCCTGGCCCGCGCCGGCCAGGACCTGTCGCGCTGGAACGTCGTCTGGTCGCACCTGGGGTTCGCCTACCGCGAGGCGGACGGCCGCTGGCGGGTGATGCACAAGCTCAACCGGTGCGGCACCGACCAGGCGGCGATCCACCGCCAGGGGCTCGGCGAGTTCTTTCTCGACCAGCCCTACCGCTACGAAGCCGCGTTCGCGGTGGTGACGCCCGCGGCACAGCAGCAGTTGCTGCCGCTGCTGCGCGACAACGCGCTGGCGACCCGCTGGCACGCACCGCGCTACAGCATGCTGGCCTACCCGTGGTCCACCCGCTACCAGCAGAGCAACCAGTGGGCGCTCGAGACCCTGTCCGGCGCGCTCGAGCCGGCCGCCCGCACCCGCCGCCAGGCCCAGGCCTGGCTGCAACTGCAGGACTACCGGCCCGCCGTGCTGTCGATCAGCCCGCTGACGCGCCTCGGCGCACGGGTGACCGCCGCGAACATCGCGTTCGACGACCACCCCGACGAGAAACGCCATGCCAACCGGATCGAGACCGTCACCGCGGACTCGGTGTTCGCCTGGCTGGTGCGCAGCGGTGTCGCCTCGGCGCCGGTCGGGGTGCGGGCGCCATGAACGCGGGTGCCGGGGCACCCATCAAGGCGCATGTCGGCTCCGGCCCGCTGCGGCCGGCTCAGTCGACCCGCAGCACCTCGAAGCGCTGCGGGGTCGGCGTGCCCTGCAGCGCGACCTCGTCGCCTTCGCACTTGCCGAGCAGGGCCCGTCCCAGCGGGGCGTCGGCGCTGATGACCTGCACCCGCTGCGCGCCGCTGCCCAACTGCATGCTGCCCCCGTCGGGGCCGAGAAAGAGCCATCGCTGCCGGTCGTCGGCATCGACCAGGCAGACCAGCGCGCCGAGCTGAATGCCGGTGCCGGCGTCGTAAGGACGCGGACGGAACTGGCGCCAGCCGGCGATCGCCTGGCGGATGGCGTCGGCGCGCCGGGCCTGGCCGGTGGCCAGGTAGGCGGCTTCGAGCCCCAGGGTGTCGTACTTGTTTTCGGCGATGTTCTCTTCGTGGGTCGCCGTTTCATGGGCGGCCCGCACCGCCTCTTCGGCTTGCCGCAGGTCTTCGGCGAGGCGTTCCAGCACCTGCTGCTGCAGCAACAATTTATCCATGGTGAAGGTCGGCTCTGACACGGGCGGGCAGGTCTTGCGGGAGTTCGGCGGAGTTTATCGACGCGGGGCACGGCCGACAGGCGACACACGCTGGTCATGGCGCGGCAGGTCGCCAGCGACGCCGGCTTCACCCGCATCGTCTCCAGCGGCACGGTGACGGCCACCGCCGACGCGTCCTTCACCGCCAAGGTGGACGCCGCCGGAATGCTGCCCGGCAGCACCTATTGCTATCGCTTCGTCGACGCCACCGGCGCGTCGTCGACCGTGGGCACCACCCGCACCCTGCCGGCGGCCAACGTGGCTCGGTCCGGTTCGCGGTGTTCTCCTGCACCCTGTATGCCGAGGGCTACTTCCACGCCTACGACGCGGCAGCGCAGTCGGACGCGCTATATGCGCTGCACCTGGGCGCTACATCTACGAGTACGGCTCGGATCCGGCCGAGTTCGGCAACTCCAGCGTGCCGGGCAACCGCATCACCGTGCCGGCCAACGACATCGTCTCGCTCAACGACTACCGCACCCGCTATGCGCAGTACCGGTCCGACCTCAGCCTGCAGGCGGCGCACGCGAAGATGCCGTGGATCACCGTCTGGGACGACCACGAGTTCGCCAACAACGGCCATGTGACCGGCGCTCAGAACCACAACCCCGCCACCCAGGGCGACTGGCTCGCCCGCAAGAGCATCGCGGCGCGGGTCTACCACGAGTGGATGCCGATCCGCTCGCCCGACGCCGCTAACCTGCTGAAGATCTAACGCCGCTTCGACTTCGGCAGCATCTTCACCCTGCACATGTCACCAGGGCTTGCGCGCCACCGCCTTGACCAGGGCCTTCCGGCTCGCCTTCGCGAGGCCGGCGCGGCGGGCCGAATACCAGCCCACCCCGAACCACGCCTGGGCATGCCGGCTGGTCAGCGCCTGCAGCGTCTCCAGCGCCACCGCTTCGTCGTTCTGCAGCCCCAGCGCGTCCTGCGCCGGCTTGATGCGCTTGATGAAGGCGTCGGCGCGCTCTGGGTCGAACAGCGGCCCGACGAATTCCACCAGGTAGCGCAGGCGCTTGAGCCGTTTGCGCGCACCGTGCTGCTCCGCGGGCGCCAGCGCCTCGAATTCGCCCGCCGCGCTCGCCAGCCTGTCGTGCAGGCGCTTCACCTTTTTGCGCAGCAGTGCGCGGGTGCGCTTCGGGTTCAGGCCGCCGCCGGCATCCGGATCCTCGGCGGCGAAAGCCATCAGCGCGATCAGGCATTGCTGGAACGCCGGCTCGCGCACCGCCGCCGACGGCTCGTCTGCAGCCGCGTGATTCGGCCCGGCCGTCGGCAGGTCGGGCGCGCCGTGGCGCGCGAGTTCGGGCAGCAGGCCGGCTTCGATGTTCGACTGGTCGCGCCACTGTCCGAGCCGGCCGAAGGTGGCGGCCAGCGACGGCTCCCATGCGGGATCCACGCCGTGGGCGAGCGCAGGCAACTCCCGCAGCACGGTGCGCAGGCGGCGTATGCCGACACGCAGCTGGTGGACCGCCTCCTCGTCGTGCCGGCCGGACGCGACCCGGTCCGCATGGGGCAGGAACTCGGCCAGGCAACGCGCCACCAGCGACCGCATCAGGGCGGCGCCGCTCGCTTTCTGCGGCAAGGGCGGGGTCGCGCGCACCGCGCGATGGTCGGCGCCCGACGGCGCGCCGACCAGGCGCCAACCCTTGTCCGCCTCGGATTCGGTGCCCACCCACGCCTCCAGCTCGCCGCACCATTGCCGCGCCAGCGCCGCCAGGTCGCCGACGGTGCCCGATGTCAGTTCGAGTTCGAGTTCCTCGATCGCCAGGCTGCGGCCGTCCGGCCCGGTGCCGACGGTGACCTCGCCCCGATCGAGCGCAACGTCGACGCTGCTCTCGCCCACCCGCACCTGCTGGCGCAGGCGCTCGACATCGGTCGAGAACATCTCCACCAGCGCCTGCGCGGCCTTGCCGTCACGGCCGAGCGCCTGTTGCAGCAACTTGCC
The DNA here is from genome assembly GCA_022701845.1 of Burkholderiaceae bacterium. The sequence continues at coordinate 27 of JAKONS010000262.1, read as the reverse complement.
GACCGGCGTGCCCTGGTGCAGCGAAAC